>JANWYX010000218.1 GCA_025055055.1 Caldilinea sp.
TACACTCATCTCTTCATTCACCCCCTTTCGTCAGACATTTCTTTCCAACAAGTTATTGCTGCGTTGCATAACGTTATTCATTATAGTGGAAGTGTGGAAGGCGACCAAACCCAGAGGCGCCTTATGACAAAAAAAGAGCGAGATTCATCCCAGAATCTCACTCTTTTGCCGCCGATAGTGCAGACGTGACCGGATCTCGAGGAATCAGGCGGCAGAAGCGCCGCCTTCGGTGGCCTGCCGAATGCTCAACCCCACGCGCTGTCGCTTGGGGTCGACGCGCAGAACCTTCACCATCACCCGGTCGCCTGGCTTCACGGTTTTCAGCGGTTCTGCAACGGCGATATCTGCCAGCTCGCTGATGTGGATCAACCCCTCGACGCCCGGCTCCAGTTCGGCAAAGGCGCCGAAATCCGAGAGACGCGTGATCGTGGCCGGCACGATCGCACCGACAGGATAGCGCTCCTCGATGCCGTCCCATGGATTGGGCAGCAGCTTGCGTCGGCTCAGCGCCACGCGTTGCGTTTCTGGATCGATGCGGATCACTTGCACTTGAATCTTCTGCCCCACGGAGATCGCCTCGCGCGGGTGATTGATGTTGCCATATCCGATCTCGCTGACGTGCAGAAGCCCATCGACGCCTCCGATATCCACAAATGCACCGAAGGGACGGATGCTGCGCACCACACCTTCGACCACATCGCCTACCGCAAGCGTCTTGAAAAGTTCCTCCCGTTGTGCAGAACGATACTCCCGTTCGGCCAACATTTGCGACATGACCAGCCGCCGGCGCTTGGGATCGACTTCGATCACCTTCAGACGCATTTCTTCGCCGATGCGACTCTCGAATTCGGCGCGACGTTGCTCTTCGGTCAGGTTGCGAGGCATGTCAACCAGATGCGAGGCCGGCACAAAGCCGCGAATATGATTGAATTCGACGGTGAGCCCTCCTTTGTTGTAGCCGACAACTTTGCGCGTGGTGATCTCGCCGCTTTCGAGCAGTTGTTCTGCGGTCAGCCAGTCGCGTTTTTGTTGGGCGTCTGCAATGCTGAGCAAGAAAACGCTGTCTTCCTCAGGCTGTTTCGCGATCACGACGTCGATCGTCTGGCCCTCGCGCAGGCTTTTGACGAATTCGGGGTCGAGCCTGGCCAGATCAGACTGCGGAACCACACCGTCTCGCTTGCTGCCGATGTTGACCAGCAGCTCTGTGGGGCGAATTTCAACAATGACGCCTTCGCGCAGGTCGCCGCGCCCCGGCATATCCAGATCGATGCCTTCACTAAGATACTGCTCAAACAACTGCAAATCGGACGACTTCTGTTGCTCGCTATTCGGCGCGCTACCCTTGCTCTCTGCCTCGGACATCTAGTACGACCTCGCCTTAAGTGTTAGTGTGCAGGGGGCATGCTTTCCAGCGTAGGGTTCAACACGTTCACAATGAAACCTTCGGCAGGAATCTATCCCCAATGGGTGAATCATTGCTAACCTGATTATATCAGCCTCGTAAAGTGGCGTCAAGGTAATTGCAGAGAGGGGGTTACTTAACTGCTTTTGCAGACAGCGTCTTGCGTAAGCGTTCCCAAGTTTGACGCAGCGCATCGACGTCGTCTGACTTCACGGTTTCGCCTGCATAGCGTATTTGGATGAATGCATCCGTCAGGGCGTCGATAGCTGCTCTGGTTTCCGCCGAGGCGTCGAGCGCGTTTTCCAAGCGAACTGCATAATGGATTGGCGTTTCTGCGGCGCGCCGCGCCACCCCCTGCGCGGCTCCTTGTTCCAGTAGACGAAAGTAGAGAAACCGCACACGCTGTTCCGGTGTGAGCAGCCGCCAGAGCGTCAACCGCCGTAGAATCGTCGACCGGTGGCCGGTAGTCCGTTTTCCGTCCATGTCTGGCACGAAGTTCTGCGAGCGCCATCGCGTTGCGGCGTTAAAGAGCGCCGGCCAGCGGTCAAGCAGTCGCATCCAGAATCGTCGCAGCCAGGCCAGGGACATCTGTTTGTCGCTGAAATAGATGCGGGCTGCATAGCTCAGCAGGAGCAGGGCGGAGAGCCAAAAAAACGCGCCACCCATCCAGGGGGGGATCACCAACATTTCCGGCGGCTCCCTCAGGATTGTCTCGGCAGGCGGGGGCGACGTCGCCTCTTCCGGGCGCTGGGCGGCGAAAGGCAACAGCGAAAGCAACAGGAAAATGGCTGCCATCAAGAGTCGATAGAGCAGATAAGCCAGCGCAAAGAGCACGTTGAGAATCGTCGCCAAAACGATCGAGAGGAGATAGGTGTCGCCCAGCGGCAGGAAGGCGGCTGCCACTGCGAAGAACGCAATGACCAGAACGGTATAGATAGGCCAGTTGCGGACGATGGCCGCCATCGCAGGAATGCGATCGATCGTCCAGTGCGCCCGCAGCACGGCAAGCTGCCCCTGACTGATCAACAAAAGGCCGCTTAAGAAATAGATCAGGATCGCCCCGATGGCCAGCGGATCGATGTCCAGCCGCGTCAGGCTCCAGAAGCCGGGACGGGTGACGCCGAGGCGCAAAGTTGAGACGAGGAGAATCAACCCAATGCCCCAGGCCACCCAACGCGCAACAAAGCCGCGCAGAATGGCGGCGCGGCCCGTCGGCGCCGGTCGCGCAGAATCGGCGAAGCGAATATTGGTGCGCTGATTGAGCCAGAGTTCATCAGGTTGCAACGCCATGCGGGTCAGATCGTCGGTGAAATCGATGGCGGCGTACCACGTGACAAGGATGGTGACCAGTGCAAACAGGAAAACCCCATCCAACAAGGCGGCCGAAGGGTCATTGAGGAGAACGAGAGGCCCCGGCAACGTTCCTGCCGCCAGCCAGAGCGCAAACCGCGCCAGGGCGACCAGCAGGAAAATCTCCGCCGCCCGATATGCTGAAGAACGAAGCAGCCGTTGGGCCGGCAATGCCAGCCAGGTCGTCGTTGTGGAGCCGATGATCGCCGCCAGCACCCCCATGCCGACGATGGTCCAGCGCACGCTCGGCGCCATTTCAGGTGCATACTGGCGTAGGAAGGCCAGGATCGCCACGTTCATGCTGCTGACCATGATGATCACCAAAGCCGGCCGAAACAGCGCGCCGAGCCAGTCTCGATCGTATTGTTCGGCTGCCGGTTGCGGCGGCGTTTCCATTCCCGCAGCTTCGATGACAACAGGGAGGATTCGGCTTGCAGGCTTGGGTTGATCGTTCATGGCCACATCAACTCAGGACAGACGATGCCGGTCAGGACAGGCGATACCAGAGGTGCACATTGTGATAAAAATCCCACGGGCCGGGCTCAAGCCCGGCCCATCGGCTGCTATAGCCGATGTTCTGAACAATGCCGGCAAGGAAGATGTAAGGCAGATCGTTGTGCAAGATCTGTTGGATTTCATGATAGATGGGCGCCCGATCCTGCGGCTGGCAGCCCGGCGTAGTCAATCCCTGCTGTAGAAGCGTCTCAAGCCGGGCGTTCTGATAACTCACAAAATTGAAGCCGCTCCCCGGCCGATCCATCTCCGCCGTCCATAACTCATGGTCATCCGGATCGATTCCGATATCCTTCCATCCGCTCAACGCCAGGTCAAAACGCTGGCCTAACAATTGTCGGGTGAAGTCGATGGCTTGCATCGGCTGAAGACGAATGTCAAATCCGACTGCGTTGAGTTGATCGCGCACCGTCTGGGTGATACGTTGATAGTACGGATTGTCTTCGATAAAGATCAAGTTCAATCGCAGTGTTCGGACGCCTTTCTCGCGCACTCCATCTCGATTTAAATCGACCCAGCCGTTGTTCTCCAGAAGCGATCGCGCCAGATCGGGGTTGTATGGAGCCGGTTCGAGCGTTGTATCAAAGGCCCATGGAACGATGGGCAGGACATTGGCCGCCAAAGGATACGCCTGGTTCAGATAAATGGCGGCGACAATGCCGCGCACATCGATGGCATGGTACATTGCCTCGCGCACCAGGCGATCGCTCAGCACCGGATGTGGATCCTGAAACAGAAACGCCCCGTCTTCCGTGACCCCTCGTTGGGGTGCAGT
>JANWYX010000420.1 GCA_025055055.1 Caldilinea sp.
GATAAATACACCGGATCTGACGGACGACACACCCCCACCTTTGCATTCGCAGACAACCTCGCTGCATGTGGCGATGCTTAGCTATCATACTTGTCCGCTGGCGATGTTGGGCGGCAAGAAGACCGGCGGCATGAACGTCTATGTGCGCGACCTCAGCCGTGCGCTGGCAAAGAAGGGGATCGTCGTCGACGTCTTCACGCGCTCGCAGGACGACTGTGCGCCGCGCGTCGTGCATGACCTCGGTCCCGGCGCGCGGGTCATGCATATCCCTGCCGGCCCAGAGCAGCCGATCCCCATCGGCGAAACCGAACGCTACCTCGATGAATTCGTCACCAATATTCTCGATTTTGCAGAACGAGAAGGACTGCGTTACGACGTTATTCACAGCCACTATTGGCTCTCGGGCGTTGCGGCGGAGGCACTGTCCAAGGCCTGGGGTGGGACGCCGATCGTGCAGATGTTTCACACCCTCGGCCACATGAAGAATGAGATCGCCCGCAACGCGGGTGAGCGCGCCTCGCAGCGCCGACTCGACGGCGAAACACATGTGGTGCAGATCGCCGATCGCATCATCGCCCCTACGCCTGCGGAGGTGGAACAACTGGTGCAACTGTACGGCGCAGCGCGGGAAAAGATCGTCGTTGCGCCGCCCGGCGTAGACCTGGCGCACTTTCACCCGATTCCCCAGCTTCAGGCCAAGCAGATGATCGGCATCCCGCCGCAACGCAAGAACATCCTCTTCGCCGGCCGCATCGAGCCGCTTAAAGGCATCGACACGCTGCTGGAGGCAATTGCGCTGCTTAAGGAGTGGCGCATCACCGACCTTTCCGAAACCTGCGTGACGATCATCGGCGGCAACCCCTGGGCCGACACGCTCGATGAGGAAATGGAGCGGCTGCAACGGATGAGCCTGGACTTGGGGTTGGACGATTTGGTGGCGTTTGCCGGCGCTCGAGATCAAAACATATTGCCATATTATTATGCTGCCGCAGAAATGGTTGTAATGCCGTCGCATTACGAAAGTTTCGGCATGGTGGCGCTGGAGGCAATGGCGATGGGAACGCCGGTGATTGCCTCGGAGGTAGGCGGGCTGGCCCACGTGGTGTGCGATGGCTACAATGGTTTTCTGGTGCCGCGGCGCAACGCGCGAGCGCTGGCGCACCGCATCGCCGATCTGCTCAACGATCGATTGCTGCGAGAGCGCCTTTCGCGCAACGCTGTGCAGTATGCCCGCGATTACGACTGGTCGATCATCGCCGAGCGCATTGCCGCCGTATATGATGAGGTATACGATGAGACGCTTGCGCACCACCCTGCGCGGGTTTAATGGCCTGGGACTACGCCATGCGCCGCCAACGCCGCGGCGACGTCCAGATCGGGCGTATAATGAATGGCAGCCATGCCCACCGCTCGGGCGCCCTCAACATTGTGCATAAAATCGTCGATAAAGATCGTCTCCGCCGGTCGCCGTCCCAGGCGCTCCAGCGTGCGCAAAAAGATTTCCGGCGCCGGTTTCATCACCCCTTCATAGGCAGAGCCGACGATCAGGTCGAAGGCGTCCGCTATTGGATAAACCTCGGTGAGCGTTGGGAGCAAGTCGTCCATGGCGTTGGAGAGGATTGCCGTTTGGTAGCGTGGGCGCAATGATCGCACCAGCGCCAGCAGGGCTGTATTCAGGCGATCGCCGCCCCAAAATTGACGACGAAACATAACGATTTCGGCGTCGTCCAGGCGAAGGCGCTCCTGAATCCAGTGCCACAACTGCTGCGCCGAAATCTCGCCGCGCTGCGCCTTTTGTCCCATTTCGCTGTTGTAGACCAGGAATTCAGCTTCTCCGGGATGCAAACCGAGTCGGACTTCCAGCGTCCTGCGCGGGGCAGGATCCTCGGTGCGCACCAACACGCCGCCTACGTCGAAAATCACGGCTTTGATCATCTCTTGAACGCCTTTCAAAAAGTATTTGCCGCTCCCTCTTGACCGTGCTATGATCGAGCTCGATCTCGCCTTCGCAATGGTCTCGAAACCCATTGCACATCTCAAAATCTAACACAAAAACCGATGGATTGAGCGAAGGAGGAGTGCCTTATGCAGCTCAAAAGAAAAATGGGGATTGGCCTGATTTTGCTTGTGTTTGTAGTTTCGCTGTCGGCCTGTGCAGGCGTCGCTCCGCAGGCGGCCGCCCCGGGCGCAGCGCCTGTCGCCGGCGAAGCCGTGACTATCACGTGGGCCTTCTGGGGCAGTCCGGAGGAAAGAGCGTCGCACGAGCGCGTCGCCGCCGCCTTCATGGAAGAGCATCCGGAGATCAAGATCGACATCTGGCATCAACCCTGGAATGACTATTTCACCAAGATTCAGGCGCTGTGGGCCAGCGGCGATCCGAAGGTGATCCCGGACGTCGCCTTCCTGTGGCCGACGCCGCAGTACGCCGCCCAAGGTGTGTTGGAGAACCTTGACCCCTATATTGAGGCGTCCGGTTATGACCTGAACGACTATTGGCCGGGGCTGCTCGAGTCGGCTAAATATCAAGGCAGCGTCTACGGGCTGCCGCGCGACATCGAGGTCAACATCATCTATTACAACAAGGACATGTTCGACGCCGCCGGCATCCCCTATCCAAGCGAGGATTGGACGTGGGATGACTTCCTGGCTGTGGCGGAGAAGCTGACGCAGAAGGATGCCAACGGCATGACGACCGTCTATGCGCTGGCGGCGGAGGGCGGCAAGTGGCCGAAATGGGTCAACCAGAACGGCGGCGCCATCTTCGACGACTACGTCAACCCCTCCAAATGCTTGTTGGCCGAGCCGGCCTCTGTGGGCGGCATCCAATTCTTCGCCGACCTGATGAACAACGGCTACGCCATGCGACCGGCGGATCTGAATCAGGCAGGCGGCGATGCGGCGGTCTTTATGAGCGGCCAGGCGGCGATGATCCTGCAGAATACCAGCCGTGTCTCGGCCTTCAACGCAGCGGGCATGAATTACGATGTGGCTCCGGCGCCCATCCCGACAGGCGGCAAGCGTTGGAACGGCGCCGGCGGCGCAGCCTGGGTGATGAGCAGCGCCAGCGACAACAAGGACGCAGCGTGGACCTTCATCCAATGGCTGCAGAGCGACGGCGGCGGGCAGACCATTTACACGCAGGCCGGCGAAATCTTCCCGGCGTTGCAGTCGGTGGCGAACTCGCCCGCCTTCATGACCGACCAACCGCCGGCCAATAAGCAGGCGATCATCATCGAAGCGAGCGCATCGGACGTAGGCGGTTTCGGTTATTTCCCGGAGTGGGGCGAGCTGAGTGGCTCGATCATCAGCCCGGGTCTTGAGCGCATATGGGCAGGTGAGGCCGACCCGGCCGGCGCCCTGGCCGACATTTGTGCCCAGGTCGATCAGTTCCTGGCCGAGCGAGGATATCCGAAATAAATCAAAAGGTGAAGCGTCCGAGCGGCTGAGAAAGAAGAGAGCGAGCTTTGCCTGAAAAAGCCCGCTCTCTTTTCCCTTTTCATCCTTTTCTCATGCTCTCGGGCCCTCACACTCTCAAGCTCTTCATCGCTACGCTCCACCGATTGCCATGACGCTGCGCACACCGTCCCGTTCTCTCTTCCGTTGGCGACCGGACCAGCAATGGGAAGGGTATTTGTTCATTTTGCCCAGCTTTCTGGGCTTTTTGATTTTCATCGTCTTGGCCGTACTGATGTCGCTCGGCATCAGCTTTTCCTCATGGGGGTTGACCGGTTTTCGCGGCGTGGCCGGGCCGGCGAACTATCAACAGCTGTGGCGCGATCCGGTCTTTTGGCAGGCGTTCGGCAACACTGCCTTCTACATTGTCACCATCGTGCCCATGCAGCTTGCGTTGGGGTTGGCCATGGCGGTGGGGCTGAATCAGGCCATCCGCGGCGTGACCATCTACCGGTTGATCTACTTTATGCCGGTGGTGACAACGATCGTGGCTGGCGCCATCGTCTTTCGCCTGCTGCTGAGCACCAACGGGCCGGTCAATCAGGGGTTGGCTACGCTTTTTAGCGCGCTCGACATTCCGTTCACCCCGCCCAATTGGCTGGGCAGCAGCCAGTTTTCCAAGTGGTCGGTGGTGATCCTCACCTTGTGGAAAAACACCGGCTTCACAATGGTAGTTTATCTGGCGGCTTTGCAGGGCGTGCCGAAGGAGCTTTATGACGCTGCGCACACCGACGGCGCCAACGCCTGGCAGCGTTTTCGACACGTCACCTTGCCGCTGATCAGCCCGACGACATTTTTCTTGTTTGTTTTTCAGATGATCGGCGCATTTCAACTCTTTACAGAGCCATTCGTGATGACGCAGGGCGGCCCCGCCAATTCGTCGTTGTCGGTCGTGCAGTACATCTATCTGGCCGCTTTCCGTGACATCCGTATGGACAAGGCGGCGGCGATGGCATGGGTGCTCTTTGTCTTCATCTTCGCCTTCACACTCCTGCAAAACACCATGCAAAAGCGTTGGGTCTACTATGAGTCGGAGTGAGGCATGAGAAGCATCATTGCGCCCCGTACCGGCCCCCCCACCCGACTCAGTTTGCCTGCACAGGTTGGGTTGCATGTCATTTTGCTGCTTTTCAGCGGTGTCATGCTGGCGCCTTTTCTCGTCATGGTGGTGGTCTCGTTGATTCCCAACTCCGCTTTTCTGGCGCGCGACTTCTCGCCGGAAAATTTTTCGTTGCAAAATTACGTGCGCACCTTTCAAGTGGTTCCCTTTGGCCGCTATTATTTCAACAGCATCGTGGTCTCAGTGTCGGTGACCGTCTTGCAGATATTGATCTCGTCGCTGGCTGCCTTCGCCTTTGCGCGATTGCGTTTTCGCGGGCGAGATGCGCTCTTCTTGTTCTATCTCGCAACGCTGATGATCCCCTTTCCGGTGACGCTCATCCCCAATTTTCTCATCATCAAGACGCTGGGTTGGTATGACACCTATTGGGCGCTGATCGTGCCCGGCCTCTTCAGCGTCTTCAGCACCTTTTTGCTGCGACAATATTATCGCAGCATCCCGCTTGACTTCGACGAGGCCGCGCGCATGGACGGCGCCTCCAGCCTACGCATTTGGTGGCAGATTATCATCCCCCTCAGCGGGCCTGTGCTGGCGACGTTGGCGATCTTCGTCTTTCAGGGCGCTTGGAATGATTTCCTCTGGCCGTTGGTCGTCACCACCTCCGAACACATGCGCACCATTCCGGTGGGTCTGGCCGCCTTTGTCGGACAGTACAGCACAGCGTGGGATCTGCTCATGGCCGGCTCGGTGATTGCGTTGCTGCCGGTGCTGGTGATCTATATTCTCGGCCAGAAATGGTTCGTGGAGGGCATTGCCTTGAGCGGCATGGGCGGCCGGTAGAGGCGCCCGGAAAAAGCGCGCAGCCCTGGCTTCGGCTCACGCGCCAAGGCTCCGCCGGGGACGAGACATTCATGTGCTTTCGCCTGTTGCACAGAACGTTTGTGCGGTATACAATAGGCGCGGGCGTCTTTTGAAGTGTGCCCTGGTTCCTCGAAGGAGGCAACGTCATGGCAGAGCCTGTCTTGTAGGAAGCCGAGGAGCTTTGTATTCGGAAACTTGATCTCTCCCACATCGTCACCGAGGATGAAGCGCCCGTGGACAATCTTTCTTTCGATGGTCAGATGCGCTTGTTCGTCGATTCACTCTACACCTCCTGGCGAGGGCCGAGCGAGGGACGTCCGTTCGTGGCGATGGCCAACGTCGGACTATTTTATCTTTATCGTTTACGCCAACCTGCGCTCGTGTCCGACGTGTTGCTTAGCCTGGGCGTCACCTTGCCCGAAGAGCCGTGGAGATTGTCTCGAACAAAGAAGGGAAGGAACTGAGCGACAAACCGCTCGACTATGCCCGCATCGGCGTCGCCTACTATGTCGTCTACGATCCGGAGATGCTGATCGGCGAGCGTCCGCTGCGCATCTTCGTCCGGCAAGCGCTGCGCTCCAGCGAGCTGGACGCTCCGTGGCTCGATCAAGTTGGGCTAGAGTTGACGCTGTGGGAAGGCGAATATGAAGGCATGAGGCAAGTGTGGCTGCGCCGGTGTGGCGCGGATGGAAACCTTCTGCTGACCGGCCAGGAAGCGGCGGCCGAGAAAGAGCGACAGCTTCTCTTCAAGAGGCAACGCGCCGAGTTAGCCGAGCAGCGCGCAGCTGCGCTGGGCATCGATCCGGAAGCGGAGTAGTTCTCAATGATGCATCGACCGATCGGCAAGATCGTCAAATCGAATTCTCACGTCGATTATGTCTGTCAGATATACAACAGCGGCGAGACGCCGCGTCCGCCGGATCCGACGGATTATGCTTTTGGCAGCTTTGTAGCGGCTGAACTGGAGGCGCACAGCGGCGTTGCGTTGGTTGGCCTCATCTACAACACCCTGCTGATGAACCCAGAGTTCGGCTCTCTGGGGCCGCGGCTCAGCCCCCGCGATGAGGTGGAAATTTTTTCGCCCGATTACCTGGCGGAGACGGCTACCCTGCTCGGCGTGATCTGTATCGGCTGGTTCGACGTCCAAGGCCAGGCGCATCAGGGCGTGCCGGCGCTGGCGGCGACGGTCAACTGTCCGGTGCGCCTGCTCTCCACCAACGAAATTTATGCCTTTCACGTCGACGCCGCAGGGGAGCCGCAACTTCGCTATACGCCACTTTTGCTGGCGCAGAAACATGCGCTAGTGGCGCCGCTGTTGATGGCCGTGATCGACCGGCTGAGCGAGCTTTTCCCGCACAGTCGCAACCGGCTGGCGGTCATGCGCAACAATCTGGCATGGAAGAGCATCGTGCAGCCGGCGGGATGAAAGTGGTTCGTGTCAATGTGTGGGATGTTTCGTGTTCTGTGACGTACCACGGAATACGAAACACGCCACAGAATTGTGATTGACGTCCCATGACTCGAGAAAACGCTATGACTGCCGTTGGCACCGTCAAAGGGCCGGGGGAGACGCCCAACGAATATCTTTTCATTGCGCCGGACCCAGAGCGACGCGTCAAGCATGGAGAGTTTGTCTACTACCTCGCCGTCGTGGACGGTGTAGAGCGCGCCATCCTGGGCCGCGTCACCGGTCGCCGACCTGTCAAGCTCTTTCCCGACAGCTTCCTGGCCGATCCGTCGGTGCCGCCCGCATCGGTGGCCGCCTTGCTCGGCTACGAAAGCGACGCCATCGAACTTTTTGAGATCACCGTGACGGTGCTTGGCTATCATAGCCCACAGCTCGGCGATTTTATCAACCCGCGCGTGCCGCCGGTCAACGGCGCGCCGGTTTATATTGCGTCGGACGAGCTGTTGACGGAGGTGTTGAGCAAGCGCCGACGCGGGGAGCGAGGAGGCGCCTACATCGGCAGTCTGCTCAGTCGTCCGGAAGGCGCTGCGCCGATCGTGCTGGATGTACGCGGCTTCACAGGCACGCATCTGGCCGTGATCGCCAGCACGGGCAGCGGCAAGAGCTATCTGGCCGGCGTGCTTCTCGAAGAGCTGATGGCCCCGTACAATCGAGCCGCTGTGCTCGTGATCGACCCTCACGGCGAATACGGCACGCTTCAGGAGATGATGAACCTGCGCGAGTTCAGCGAGGGCGACTACAAGCCGCGCGTACGTATCTTTCGCCCCGATCAGTTGCGCGTGCGCATCGACACGCTGACGCTGGCCGATCTTCATTACCTGTTGCCGCCGCTCACCGACAAACAGTACTATCAACTGCGTCGCGCCTATCAGATGGCGCAGCGTCGAAAGCATTACACGCTGGAGCAATTGCTTCAGGCCGTGCGCGAGGCCGCCGACAGCAAAAAGGCCCCCCAGAATTTTGAGGAGGAGGAAGAGGACGTCACCACGATGGGGCTGTTATGGCGGTTGAACGGCGCGCTGCGCAACAGCCATATCTTCCACGACTTCGAGAATCTGGAGCTGAACGAGCTCTTTCGGCCTGGGCAATGCACAATTATCCAACTCAATGAGATTGACCGCCGCGAACAACAGGTGATCGTCGCCACACTGTTGCGTCGCGTCTATCAGGCGCGCATGGACACGGCCAAGGGCAAGTTGGAGCGGGGCGATCCCAGCCACCTCCCTTATCCGGTCTTCTGTCTGTTGGAAGAGGCGCATAACTACGCACCCGCCAACGCCGACGCCGTCAGCTCTGACGTGCTCAAGACCATCCTGAGCGAAGGGCGCAAATTCGGCGTCGGCATCGGTCTGATCACCCAGCGACCGGGCAAGCTCGACAGCGACGTGCTCAGTCAATGCATGACCCAGTGCATCATGCGCATCACTAATCCCATTGACCAAAACCGCATCGCCGAGTCGGTGGAAAGCGTCGGTCGCGACCTGCTCAAGGAGCTGCCGAGTTTGAGCAAAGGTCAGGTGATCGTCAGCGGTGCCGGCGTCAACACGCCGGTATTGGTGCGCGTGCGCCGTCGCATTACGCAGCACGGCGGTCAGGACCTGGACGCGCCGGCGGAATGGCTTAAATGGTTCGAGGAAGATCGCCCGGCGGCGGAGGAGCGCGCCGCCGCTCCCTTCGCGGACAAAAAAATCAATTACGAGGATGACGGCGACGTGCTGTGGGCCTAAAACGGGGCCGTCGCCAATGTTTCTGAAAATATCAAAAAAGATCAAAGGGGAGGCGTTCCCTCCCCTTTGATCTTTGGTCCATTGAGCCTTTGTGCCCCCTAGATCGTTCCTCTCGGCTGCAAAGCCGCCTTGACCTTTAGCGTCGGACGGAGGGCAGGTAGAGGAAATGGTTCATCACCGGCAAGTCAGGCTCTTCCGAAGGCGGCAATGCAGTCGGCACGCAGGCTGTCGCCGGGCCGGGCTCCTCCAGATAGACGCTGCCCTGATAGAGCAACCGCACGACTCTGGGGCTCGTCGGATCGTTCCGGAAGATGAACTGTTCATCGACGAATTCCGTCAGCGTTAAGTTGATACTCTCGATAACTACGCCGTTGCTCACCAACTGCGCAACATACTCGCCGGAGCGATTCGTGATCACAGTCCATTCGTAGCCGTTCGCCGTGCAGACGCGCGCCAACGCAACGGATAGACCGCTCACACAAGGTTCAGGACCTTCCTGCGCCAATACTTCGCCATCTTGATAGAGTACCCTCACTACATTGGGCGTAGTCGAGTCACCTTCGAACACAAAAGTTTGGGCTGTATTTGCAGTCAAGGACAACTGCAATGTTTCTATGACCGTTCCATCGCTGACGAGTTGAATTTGATAGATTCCACTCTGCGAGGAGACGATCTCCCAAATTAGCCCCTCATCGGTGCACCGAGGTGTAAGCCTGACCGTCAATGTCGGCGTCTCGGTCGGAGTTGGCGTCTGTGTTGGCGTAAAGGTCGGCGTAAACGTTGGCGTCGGCGTCAACGTGCCCGTCGGTGTCGGCGTTGGCGTAAAGGTCGGGGTCGGTGTGCTCGTAGGTGTCTGGGTCGGCGTTGGCGTCGGCGTGCAGCTCTCGAAGGGGCCGTTGTTGGTGGCGACGACATAGCCGTTGAAGACGAGGCGGACGGCGTCGAGCAGGGTGGCGTCGCCGGCATAGGTGAAGGTCTGCGGCGTGTTGGCGGTGAGATTGAGCGTCTGGGAG
>JANWYX010000445.1 GCA_025055055.1 Caldilinea sp.
GTGAAGAAAGTGCGCCGCGCAAATACGAAGAGAATAGCGATCGGCAGTGCAATCAAGATGCACGCCGCTGCGATCACCTGAAGATTGATAATGTTTTGCCCGAGGAACTCGTACAGGCCAAACATGGCGGGTTTCAGCTCATTTTTGGCGACCAGCAGATAGCCGGCGATGAATTCGTTCCAGACGTTCACGAAAGTGAGCAGGAAGATGGCCATCAGCCCGGGCAGGGCGAGCGGCATGCTGATGCGCACCAGCGCGCTGAAGGGCGTGCAGCCGTCGATCACTGCTGCTTCTTCCAGCTCGCGCGGGATGGCGTCGAAAAATCCCTTGGCGATCCAGACGCTCAGCGGCAAGAAGAAGCCGGTGTAGACGGCGATGAGAAAGAGGCGGTCGTCGTAAAAGGGTAACTGCGCGCGACGAATGTTGACGCCCATGTGATAGAGGGCAAGCAGGTTGGTCAACAACGGCACGCCGGTGATGGCGAGGATGCCGACCAACATTGCCTCTCGACCGCGGAAACGATAGCGCGAGAAGGCGTAGCCGGACATAGCGGACAAAAAGACGACAAGCAACGCCGTTGATGTGGCGTACATGAACGAATTGGGAATATAGATGCGCACGATGTTGCCCGTTAAAGTGAAGGGCAACAGCCCGTTGCTCGGACGAGGCGCCAGCACGCGTTGATACCCTTCGACCGACCAACGACAGGCCGAAGGATCGAAGGCGTTTTCGGGCGTATCGCACGGTAAAATGTTCGGTGGCTTGCGGATAATATCGCGTTCCCCTTTAAATGAAATCAAGACCGTCGTCGCCACCGGGATCAGCGCAAAAAGACAGATGATGACCAGCGCGACGTTGACCATCCATATATCCAAGCGTCGTCGTGAAATCGGGAACATATCAGTGGCTCCTTTCTTCCACGCGTGTGATGCGCAGCGTCGCCAGGATCAACGCCCAGTTGACGACTGCGATCAATAGCGCCAGCGCTGCCGCCCGACCGAATTCCAATTGCGACCAGCCCAATACATAAAGCAGGTAGCTGAGCACCTCGGTCGAGGTGCCGGGGCCGCCGCCGGTGAGGCTGAAGACCATGCCGACGCCGTTCATGCCGCTTAACGTCAGGCTGAAGAGCGCCACGACCAACGTCGGCAGCATGAGCGGAATCAAAATATGGCGCACGACCTGCCAACCGTTGGCGCCGTCCATGCGGCTGCTTTCGATGATTTCGTTGGAGACCGTCTGCATGGCGGCCAGCAAGAGCAAGGTGATGAAAGGCAATGCGCGCCAGGCGGAGGCCATGATCAGATAGATCATGGCCGGCGCAGGTGGGAAGGGAAAGCCGCCAAACCAGGAAGGCGGCCGCGACGCCGTCAACACGGAGACGCCGTTGGGCGGGAAAATCGCCGGATTCTGCAAAATGCCCGAAAGCAACCCATAGTCAGGCACCACAAGCAGCCGAAAGACGATCCCAACGATAATGTCGGCGATGATCCACGGCACGAAGAGCACCGTGATGTAGAGGCCGGACAGTTTCAGTTTGCGATTCAGCAACAGCGCAATAATAAACCCAAGCACCAGCGTCAGCGTAGTGTAGCCGATCAAAAAGACAACAGTGTGGCCAACACTCTCCCCGAAAACGCCCATCCGCAACAGACGCTGAAAGTTGTCGATTCCGACATAGTCCCAGCCCCTTGGCTGGCGCTGATGTAGGCTGAGCCAGACCGTGTAGAAGGCCGGGTAGACCTGGATGGCAAGGATGACCATGACGGTGGGAAGGATCAACCAGAAAGGAAGTAAATTGCGGAAACGGCTGCGTGGTTTTCTCCGAATGTCAGTATGCTGCATCGACAAGCGCTTTCAGTTCTCTCAATCTCTCTGAATCAATCCTTGCAAATTGGTCCGACAATCTCTTTTATTGCACAAGAGCCGGCGAGACCTTCGGCGTTGTTCATTGCCGACTCCCGGTTAAACAACCATCTTCCAGAAAGCTCGAAGCTTTCTGGAAGATGGCGATGACGACACCACATTCCCCTGGAGATCGGATGTTCTTTCTCCTCAGAAGCTGTGAGCGCAACGACCGCAAGTGCGCCCATCAACCGCCGGCGTTGTATTCATCCTGCGCCCGCTGCAGCTCCGTAGCGATGTCGAGCGTGGGGTCTTCCTTAATCAGACGATAGACCGCGCCCATGATCAGACGCAGCGCCTCCGGCCGACGTTCGAGCGAACCTTGCCAAGGACGGCAGGCGCTGGCCGCCACCACTTCGCCCGCCTGCTGATAGAAAGGCGTCTGGAATTGCTCGGAGGCGCGCGTCGTCATCAGTGCCGGGAAGCCGGCGCCGGGGCGCAGCACCCAGTCGGCGTTCTGTTCCGGTGACATGATCCAGTTGATGTAGTCGTGGGCAGCCTCCGGATTTTTGGCGCCGACCGGAATGCCAAAGCCGGTGACCTCATTGTTGCACCCGGGCGTCTTCCCTTCCGGCGCAGGGAAGGGGCGCAGGATGACGTCGCCGGCCGCGATTGCGTCGAGCATGTCCTCTTCGTTGCCCTTCGAGTATTTTGTGCCGTCGGGAGCGGTCAACGGATTGACGTAGCGATAGCCGAAAAGCCCGGTGGGGAAGGAGCCGGCCGACGCATCCTTGAAGGCCTCCTCCTCCTGGAAGCCGCCTGCAAAGGCGATCTCCGGCACGTAGCCGCTCTGTACCATGGTGCGCAAGAACTCGACGGCCGCCACATTCTCCGGCCTGTTGAGCAGCATGTTGCCCTGCCCATCGTCATAGCCGCCGCCAAAGGATGCAAAGGCCATAAAGACTGCACGCGTGGCTCCGTTGCCGTTGAAGTCCGTCGAGCCGAAGAATGTCATGGCGTATAGACCTTCCGCCTTCAGGCGCTCGCCGGCGGCCAGATAGCCTTCCGGCCGAGTTGGGAAGCCTTCCGGGAAGCGATCCTTCCACACGTAGACCAGATGCGGGCGTTCGGCGATCGGGATACAGTAGAGGCCGCCATCCGGACCGGTGCACGCCTGAAGCGCGTTCGGGTCCATGTCTGCATACCAGGACTGCGCGCTGGCCCACTCTCTGAGGTCTTGCAAGGCGCCGTTCTTATACAGCTCGGTTAGACCGCTGCTGCCCATCTCGAAGAGATCGGGAACGTCACCGCCGGCCTGCACCGCCGCCACCAGCTCGGCCGTCATACGATCCCATGCCTTCGGTTGATTCACCCATCGCCATTTGCCGGCGAAAGCTTCATTGAATTGCGGAATGGTGTCGCGCAAATACTGATTGCCGACACGCTCGTCGCTGGCCGGGTCTTCGTTCTTTTCGTCATACTGATACCAGGTGATAAAGTCTCGCACCTCTGTAGAGGGCGCCGCTTCGCCGGGTGCGGAGGGAGCGGCGGCGGGCGCAGCGCATGCTGCGAGCACAAAGCCCAAAAGCAGCGCAAAAACAAAGATCGTCCATGCACGTTTCATACGCTTCATAATGAGGTAGACTCCTTCCTGATGGGTTGTGATGAACCGATAAGACGCTTTCAGACGGGTTGTTTTGGCGCTCATCGACCAGGCAATGCCGCGGTGCACTGCACCCACTTATTGTAGACGATGAAGACCGATCGGCGCAACACGGTGACAAACCGCCCCTCTTCCACGGGATTGGCCTGCACGATGCGGGGACACGATTGTACTAAAACTTGTGAGCGCTCTTTGCTTCTTTGTCGGGCTTGGGGAGCGCGTCATCGGGCGTCAAGGCTACGGAGACGCCTGTTTGACGGTGGAAGCGACGTAATAGGGATGTTCGCTCCACTCGATCAACAAGGGATAGACGCGCTCGATTTGTTGTGCGGGCTGGTCAGGGTCGATGAGGTCATGCGGAAGCCCCCACGCCGCCGGGAATTCATACAGCAGAACGTTGGAGCCGCGACGACGCCATCGTCGC
>JANWYX010000032.1 GCA_025055055.1 Caldilinea sp.
GACGTTGCTCGGCGACGGCGAGCTGTTGGTCGTCGGCGGTGAGAGTGGAACAGGCGCAGCGCTGGCCTCGGTAGAAATCTATTCGCCAACCCGGGATCGCTGGCGGCAGGTGCAGCCGCTGACGGAGCCGCGCACCGGCCACACGGCGACGCTGCTTCCCGATGGCCGCGTGCTTGTCGTCGGCGGGAGAGGCGCCGCCGGCGCGCTCGCCACCATTGAGATATTCGACCCACGCACCCAAAGTTGGAGCGTGGCGCCTTTCACCCTGCAAACTCCGCGCTTCGACCACACCGCCACCTTGCGCCCTGACGGAAGGGTCGTGGTTGTGGGCGGCAGCGATCGCTTTCTTCAGCCGCTTGCCAGCGTTGAGATCATCGACCCGGCGCGCGGCGTCATCGTCGGCCCACTGCTTGCCTATGCACGCACCGGGCACGCCGCCAGCCTGCGCCCCGAGGGCGCAGTGATTGTCGCCGGCGGTGTCGGCCTCGAAACGCTCGATACAGTAGAGCTCCTGCCGCCGACGGATGCAGGATGGCAGACGTTGGCTCCCCTCGCCGTTGCACGCCGCGAGCATACGGCGACGCCGCTGCCCGGCGGCGCCCTGCTGATTATAGGCGGCACAACGACCGGGCCAACGGCCGAGCGCCTGCCCGGAGCGGCAGGGAGCGCGCAGGCCGGCGCTCCGCTTGCGGTTGCGCGACAGCGCCACACAGTCACGCTTCTGTTCGACGGGTCGGCGTTGGTCGTCGGCGGCGTCGCCGGCGTTGATGTTTTGGGGTCTGGCGAACGCTACTTTCCTGCCGACAACGAATGGCGCGCAGTTGCGCCGCTCAACCGGCCGCGCTTCGGCCACACCGCCACCCTGCTTGCCGACGGCGCTGTGCTGGTGGTAGGCGGAGAGGTAGGAGGCGTCGCGCTCGCTATAGCCGAACGGTTCGACCCTACGGCCAACATATGGCGAACCATGCCGTCTATGCAATTTGCAAGAAAAAGCCATTCTGCAACATTGCTTGCCGATGGCAGCGTTTTCGTAGTCGGCGGTGAAGAAGGAGTGAGGGCCGCCGTACGCGGCGACACAGACAATGCATCTCGCTCCGCCGAACGGTTTCTGCCGACGACCAAGCGCTGGCAGGTGACGGCTGCGCCCGCCGCCCCGCGGGTCGATCACACGGCGACGCTGCTTCCCG
Organism: Caldilinea sp.; assembly: GCA_025055055.1. GTDB lineage: Bacteria > Chloroflexota > Anaerolineae > Caldilineales > Caldilineaceae > Caldilinea. The sequence goes on from JANWYX010000032.1 coordinate 1,188, forward strand.
ACGGCCGCGTTCTTGTTGTCGGCGGCGTCGGCGCAGGCATAACGACGTTCACTGCGGCTGAAGCGTATGACCCGGTGAGCGACGCATGGATGACGATGGGCGCCATGCAGCATCTGCGCGCCGGTCACACCGCCACACCGCTGCCCGATGGTACGGTCCTCGTGGTAGGCGGCTACGACCCGACGGATGAAAGCTTCACAATCTTTGCCAGCGCCGAGCGATTTCATCCGGCCACCAACACTTGGAGCCCCGTTGCGCCGATGACGACCCCGCGCCAGCATCACGTCGCCGTGCTGCTGCCTTCCGGGGAAGTGCTCATTGTCGGCGGCGAAAATCGCGACGGGTTGGTCGCCTCCGCGGAATTGTACGACCCGGCGAGCGATCGATGGCGCACGCTGATATTGCCGGACGAGGAGGGACGCATCGGCCACGCAGCCACGCTGCTGTTGGACGGCAGGGTGCTCATCGTGGGGGGCTGGCGCCCCTTTGCGGCGTTAAACGAGACGCTCGTCTACGCCTCGCCCGCTGTGTCCGCAGCGCCTACCATCCAACAGGTGGTTTTGGACGAAAGCCGACAGGTCATTGTGAGCGGCTCCGGCTTTCGCCCCGCCTTGACGGCGTCATCGGACAACACGCGGCAATCCGCTGCAAATGCGCCGTTGGTGCAGCTCCGCCATGTGGACAGCGGGTGGCTGGCGTGGCCGGGTCAGGCCTCAGGGACGCTTCACGCCAACACACTGATTACGTCAACGGCGCTGCTCAGTGACTCTGCACTGGTCAACGGGCCGACGCTGGTCACAGTCTTCGTCAACGGTGCAGGGTCAAACAGCCGATTTCTCGCCGGTGCGTCGCCTCCGGTCGAGCCGAGAAATGAGATCTATCTACCCCTCATCGCCAAATAAGCCCTACAGACAAAGCTTTCTTGCTATAATGAAGACGGCCTGATCCAGTCCAAGTGGGTTCAATCGCGATGACAGAAAACCGAGAGAGTGCTCGCCTTTCTCCTATAGCCTATCTCCGGCAGGAAGAAACGGCGGCGACCAAAAGCGAATATCTGGCGGGAGAGCTGTTTCCGAGGACGGGCGGGACGGCCAATCACAATCGCATCGTCATCAGCCTTTGCAGTGCCCTAGTGGAAGCATACGACCTGTTCACCTATGGCTGATGCAGCATCTTGAGCGTAGAGCTGCGTTCGATTTTGCCTGTCGGCGTCTCGACAAAGCGCACTGCGTAGAGAATCTGGCGGGGCGCATGGTGGCGGGGAAGCGTTTGGCTGAGCGCCCAGCGCAGCTGCATCTCCTGATCTTCGGTGAGCGGCGCGCCTTCCACGATCAGCGCCACCTGTTGCCCTAAACGTTCATCAGGCAGACCGGCGACAAAAAAACGTCGCTGCGCCAGCCCCAACTCCGGCTGCTCGACTGCGAGCGCCTCGATGGCAGCCTCGAGCTGCTCCACGTGCACCTTCACGCCCCCGCTGTTGATCACGTTGTCCCATCGTCCAACCCAGACAAAAGAGCCGTCGGGCTGCAGTTTCACCAAGTCGTTCGTCTGAAGCAGGACGCCGGCGGTCATCGGCCCGCGGAGGTTCAGGCAGCCGCGCGCGTCGACCCCGGTTTCGACACCGGGCAACGGCACGAAGCGATCCGACGCATAAGGGCCGTTGAGTCTGCGTAAGGCAACATGCGTGGCGGTTTCGGTCATGCCGTAGGTATGATAGACGGGAGCGACAAGATGGCGAATCTGCGCTTCCAGGGTGGGCGACACCGGACCGCCGCCGACCAGAATGGCGTGCATAGCGTCAAGGCGACGTCGATAGGCGAGAGCGTGCGCCGCAGCTTCAGGGAAACAGGAGCCGCCGTCGGACGCCAGAGCGATGTCCAGCAGCGTTTTCATCTGCAACGGCACAAAGGAAACGAAATCTATCCTCAAATCGTCCGGAAGCGCAGCCAGAGGATCGCTCGACGGCTCGACGACGACCAAGTTCAGGCCCAACACGAAGCCGCGTACCAGCATCATGCGGCCGGCGATGTATTGCACCGGCAAACAGACCAGCGCAGTCATGCCCGCTTCCAGGCCAAGCGCAGCGGCCGTGGCTTGGGCGCTGGCCTCCATTTGGCTGCGGGTGAGGTGGATCGATTTCGGCGCGCCGGTGGAACCAGAGGTACGCACTTCAAATATTTGATCGCCCCCCAGCCAGGCGCGCGCAAAGCGCAACACTGCCTGCGTCTGCTCACCAGCAGATGTAATGACAGGGCCGGCGAGCAGCGTCGCTTCCTCATGCCAGCACCCTTCAAGCCAGATCATCTGGACGACCTTTCCTCATCGATGCTGTTCGTCTGATAGCCCAGCAGACCTCAGGTCATGAAAGACCTGAGTGGAGCCGGGGCGGCGCATTGACACACAGCTATCACCTCAATACAATACATACACATTTGACCAAATCAGGCACATTTGTGCAAAATTTTGTGCGAATAAAGTCAATCCATCTGCGGCTGCGCCGCATACAATCATAGCCCAGGACAAAACCCATGAACCAATCCTTCGCCGACCTTTCTCCAGAACGCCTCCGTGCGCTGCTGCACCAGATGATGCTGATTCGCGCCTTCGAGGAGGCGGCGGAGCAGCTTTATCTGCAGGGGCTCATTCACGGCACCATGCATCTCTCCGTCGGTCAGGAGGCGTCGGCGGTGGGCGCCTGCGCCGCCTTGCGGCCGACCGACTATATTCTGAGCACCCACCGCGGCCATGGGCACTGCATCGCCAAGGGAGCGCGCGTCGACCTGATGATGGCGGAGTTTTTCGGCAAGGAGACCGGCTACTGTCGCGGGCGCGGAGGCTCCATGCACATGGCCGACGTCGACACCGGCAACCTCGGCGCCAACGGCATCGTAGCGGGCGGAGTGCCGATGGCTGCGGGCGTGGGGCTGAGCATCCGGATGCAGCAGCAGGATCGCGTCGTGCTCGTCTTCTTCGGCGACGGCGCCACCAATGAGGGGGCGTTTCACGAAAGCCTCAACCTGGCGGCGATCTGGAATCTGCCGGTCATCTACTTCTGCGAGAACAATCAGTACGCCATGTCGATGGCGATCGCGCGCGCCAGCAAGGTCGAAAAGTTGAGCGACCGCGCCTGCGCTTACGGCATTCCCGGCGTCACGGTCGACGGCAACGACTTGCTCGCCGTCTACTGCGCCACGAAGGAAGCAGTCGAGCGGGCGCGCAGCGGCGGCGGCCCGACCCTGATCGAGGCGCAGACCTATCGCTGGAAAGGGCACAGCAAAAGCGACAAGCAGCGCTATCGCACCAAGGAGGAGGTCAAAGCCTGGCAGGAGCGCGACCCGATTGCGCGCCTTGCGCAGAAGATGCTGGAGGCCTCGCTGCTCACGGAAGCCGATCTGCAACATCTACAAGCCCGCGTCGACGAGGAGATCGCCGCCGCTGTTGCATTCGCCAAAGCCAGCCCCGAACCGGACCCCGCCACCATCTTTGAAGGAGTCTATGCATGAGCCGTGAGTTGACCTACGCCGAGGCCGTGCGCGAGGCCATCGATCTGGCGATGGCGCGCGATGAGCGCGTCTTTCTCATCGGCGAGGATGTGGGCGTCTACGGCGGCGCCTTTGGCGTGACCGATGGCCTTTATCAGAAGTACGGCCCGGAGCGCGTGCGCGACACGCCGATCTCCGAGGCGGTCATCGCCGGCGTGGCCACCGGCGCGGCGCTGACCGGCATGCGCCCGATCGCCGAGATTCAGTTCATGGACTTCATCACGCTCTCAATGGAGCAGCTCGTGCTGCAGGCGGCCAAACTCCGCTTCATGTTGGGCGGCAAGGTGCAGGTTCCTTTCGTGCTACGCACGCCGGCCGGCGCAGGCACCGGCGCGGCAGCGCAACATTCGGAAAGCCTAGAAAACTGGTTCGTGCACGTGCCGGGCCTCAAGGTGGTGATGCCCAGCACGCCCGCCGACGCCAAAGGGCTGTTGCTTGCCTCGATCGAAGACCCCAACCCGGTGATTTTCGTCGAGCATAAGCTGCTCTATCGCACCAAAGGCGCCGTGCCCGAAGGTTACTACACCATCCCCTTGAGCCAGACCGAGGTCAAGCGCGTCGGCCGCGATCTCACCATCGTCGCCACGTCGCTGATGGTGGTGCGCGCCCTGGAGGCAGCGGAGACGCTGGCGAAAGAGGGCATCGAGGTCGAGGTGGTAGACCCGCGCACGCTCAAGCCGCTCGACGCCGAACCGATCGTCCGCTCGGTGTGCAAAACCGGCCGCGTGTTGATCGTCCACGAGGCGTGCAAGACGGGCGGCTTCGGCGGCGAGCTGGCGGCGGTCATCGCCGAATCGGAGGCCTTCGACTACCTCGACGCGCCGATCCGCCGCCTGGCCGGATTGGACATCCCCGTCCCCTACAACCGCGAGCTGGAGCGACGCATGGTGCCGCAGGTCGAAGATATCGTCGACGCAGCGCGACGTCTGGTCAAGGAAGCGAGGTGAGCAACCATGGCGACGCCCGTCATCATGCCCAAGTTCGGCATGGCGCAGGAAGAAGGCACGATCATCCGCTGGCTCAAGCAGGAGGGGGAGCGGGTCGAGAAAGGCGAGACGCTCCTGGAGGTGCAGACCGACAAGATCGACATGGAAGTCGAAGCGCCGGCCAGCGGTGTGCTGACCGATGTTCGCTACGGCCCCGACGCCACCGTGCCGGTCACGACCGTGATCGCCCTGATCGCTGCGCCTGAAGAGGTCGCTGCGGCTGAGGCTCGTCCATCGTCGGCGCCTTCCGCCGGCGTGCGCGTCAGCCCGGTCGCCCGGCGCATGGCCGCAGCAACCGGCGTCGACCTGACGCAGGTGACAGGCAGTGGTCCATCCGGACGCATCGTGAAAAGCGACGTCGCCGGCGCGCTTCACACCGTGGCGCCAACTCCACAATCGGCGCAGCTGCGGGAAGAGGGGACGCAACGGGTGCGTGCAACACCCGCCGCGCGCCGGCTGGCGCGAGAGCACGGCATCGAACTCGCCGCGCTCATCGGCAGTGGGCCGCAGGGACGCATCCAGACGACGGATGTGGAGAGAGCGCTGAAGAGTGCGAACAGAAAGGTGAGCAGCGAGAAGAAAGATGCGGCCGGAGCGCAGCCCATCGGGCCGGAGAAAGCGATGGCCGGCGAGCTGGTGCGCGGCAAACGTCGCACGATTGCCACCCGCCTCAGCCGAAGCTGGCAAACCGCGCCGCACATCTTCCTCACGACCTCCATCGATCTGACGCGCATCGACACGCTGACAAAGGAGCTGGCCGATGACGTTGAGGCTGCAGGCGGTCGCCTCACGGTGACGGTATGGATTGCACGGGCGGTCGCCGCTGCGCTGCGCCGCCATCCGCGCCTCAACGCCTGGCTGCAGTCCGATGGCGAGGAGCTCGTGTACATACAACACGATTCGGTACATCTCGGCGTGGCGGTGGCGGTGGCAGATGGGCTGCTCGTGCCCGTGGTGCGCAACGCCGAGACGCTCGGTTTAGCGGCGCTGGCGGTGCGCATTCGCGACCTGTCGGAGCGCGCACGCTCCGGTCAGCTCACGCCTACCGAAGTGAACGGCGGTTCGTTCACCCTCTCCAATCTCGGCATGTATCCGGTCGAGCACTTCACCGCCATCCTGAATCCCCCGGAGGTGGCGATTTTGGCGGTCGGGCGGGCGCAGGTTCAGCCGTTCTGGAACGGCGTCGTCTTCGAGCCGCGACGGATGATGCAGGTCACCCTGTCGGCCGATCATCGTGTCATCGACGGCGCAATCGCCGCAGCCTTTTTGGCAGAGCTGAAACGGCTGTTGGAGGAGCCGGCGCGGCTGCTGCTTTGAACCAGGCAGGCAGTGCGGGTCCAGGCGTCAGAAGCCGGCGTTCAAGGGAGGGCAATCAACGTAGAAACGGACGCGACCCGTTTCCAGTAAAACAGAATAGACGCAGAGATCTGGTAAAATCGCAATCAATCGTTGCCTGAGGCCCAACACCCTAAAATGTCAGGGAGACCACCATGCTTATCGTCCACGTTGACGTCCACGTGAAACCCGAGTTCATTGACGCCTTCATCGCCGCCACGTTGGAGAACGCTCGCGCCAGCGTCCAGGAGCCGGGCGTCGCCCGTTTCGACGTCCTTCAAGATCAGGCGGATCCCACCCACTTCGTGCTGGTTGAGGTCTATCGCACGCCCGACGATCCGGCGCGACACAAGGAGACCGCCCACTACGCCAAATGGCGCGACGCCGTCGCCGACATGATGGCCGTCCCGCGCACGAGCGTCAAGTACGTCAACCTCTTTCCGGAGGATGCTGGCTGGGGTTGAGCGAGGGCGAGCGCCGCGTGATGAGGATGGCGACAAGCGCCGCCGCTGCGTAGAAAAACGCTGCGCCGGCGAAAACACCGTGATAGCCGACCCAAGAGGCCAGCGCCGCCGCCGTCATCGGCGCCACGACGCGCCCAGACGCCTGCACACTGTTGTCCAGGCCGTAGGTGACGCCCTGGCTGCCTGCCGGCGCGTAGAGGTTCATCAGCGCAGCGATCGACGGAATCAGCCCGCCCGTCGCCACACCGCTCAGCGCCTGCAAGAACGCCAGCTGCCACACAGACGTCACAAAGACCTGCGGAACATAGAGCAGCGCCGAAGCGATGGCCGACCCCACCAGCACGCGGCCATGGCCGATGCGATCGCCTAGGCGACCAAAATAAACGGCGCCGGCTGCACTGGTGAAGGCGGAGAGGCCGATGATAAAGCCCGTCATGGCGGTGGCGCCCGTCGTCTCTCCCCGATTCAACGTCAGCACAAAGAGCGCCATCAAGGGCAACGTGATGGTGGCGCCGAGGCTGCGCAAGAACGCAAGCGCATAGAGACCGCGCATCTCTTGCGCAGCGAACAACGCTCGATAGCTGGCCCAAAAGCCCGGGCGCTGCGAGCGTTCGACGGGCTGAAAGTCCTCCTCCACCAAAAAGACGACCGCCAGACCGGCGATCCCCAACAGCGCGCCCGTGATCCAGAAGCTCTCGCGGAAGCCGAAGAATTCGCCCAGGACACCACCCACGATCGGTCCGCCGGAGACTCCGATCCAACGCGCCATGTTGAGCACGCCCAGCGCAAAACCGCTTTGCTCTTTGGGCGTCTGCGAGGCCACCAGGGCATTGTTGGCGGCGATCACGCCGGTGGTGGCGCCTTGCAAGGCGCGCAAGAGGACGAGCTGTTCTGCGTTCTGCGCAAAACCCATCGCCGCCAGCAGCACGGCGCCCCCCAACGTGGCGCGCTCCAGCATCAACTTGCGACCGCTGCGATCGGCGATCACTCCCCAAATCGGCGACGCGATCATCATCGTCAGCGCCTGCATAGAAAAGGCCATGCCCGCCCAAAACTCCAGACT
>JANWYX010000039.1 GCA_025055055.1 Caldilinea sp.
CGGGGCTGGATCCCGCCGAGCATGTGGACGCGGCAGTGGGAAGGCGATATGGAAGCCTCCTACATTGCCGGCAAGTCGGTGATGATGTTGCACGGGCCCTGGGTGTGGGATAAGGCTTTGGCCGCCGGTTCGGACTTTGCCGTGAGAAATATGCAAGCCGGTCTGCCGGCGACGCCGCCGGCCGAAGGTCAGGGCGTGTGGATGCAAAGCGCGCTGCCGCCGAACATCGACAACCAGTGGTTCATCCGCGCCGGCAACGAGAAGACACCCTACTGGGATCAGCTTGTCTACGCCTGGAACTGGTTCTTCAGCCCCGAGGCGGTACCGATGCGCGCCCAGGCCGAAGGACGTGTGCCGCTCTACAAGCTAGACGAGCCGCTCGACCTGCAAGGGCCGCAATATCAGCAGGTGTTGAAGGAGATCGAAGAGCCGGGCGGCAAATGGGAGAACGTCAAGTTCGAGCAGAGTCTCACCGGCAACATCGTGGCCGGCCCCTATCGCAAGAAGGGCTCGCGCGGCGTGTGGGACTGGGAGTCCAACGGCAACAACGAGGTCTTTGCGCAATTGCTGACGGGCAGGATCTCCGTGCAGGAAGCGCTGGACATCGCCCAGCGCAACTGGGAGGAGAGCTACGAAGGCTTGCCGGAGGCTTAAGAGCGCTTTGCTGCGTGTTGCGGGGGTCCGTAACACGCAGCAAAACAACCCATTGAAACGATTCGGAACGAAAAAAGAAGGCCTTGCACGCGCCGAGCAGTTGAGCCACCTTCTCGGCGAGGAGTAGCGTTTAGGAGAAAGGGTCGGCGATGACATCGACACAGATCACCCAGAAGGAACGCATCGAGGGTGGAACTGCGCGCAGAAGCAGCGCGCTGGCGCGGCGACGCATCCTGCGCGACTGGCTCTTTATCCTGCCTCAGTTCTCGCTCTTTGTCCTGTTGACGATCGTGCCGTTCATCGTCGCCATCCCGATCCTCTTCACCGACATGGCTTCGTTCACCGACCCTACCGTGGCGCCGGTGGGCATACGCAATTTCACCGCCCTCTTCACCGATCCGAGCGTCCAGGCCGACTATTTCCCGGCGTTGCGCCGCACGCTGGTCTTCGTTGCGCTGAACTACATGACCGTCTATCTCTTTGGCCTGACGCTAGCGCTGCTAATGTTCGAGGTTGGCTTTCGCGGTGGATTTTTCACGATCATCTATCTGCCGCTGATGGTTTCGGGCCTCGCCGTTGGCTACATGGCGGTGATGCTCTTCTCGCGCGAGACCGGCACGGCCAACTTGCTGTTGCGCCAGCTCGGGCTGATCAGGAACCCGATCGACATCTATTCGCCGGAAGGCACGGCCTTCATCCTACCGTTGCTGGTGGGCTGGCGCTACGCCGGCTACAACATGGCGATCTTTCTGTCCGGTCTGCTTTCGATTCCCAATGAGACGATTGAGGCCTCCATCGTGGACGGCGCCAACTACTGGCAGCGGCTGTGGCAGGTCTACTTTCCCCAGATGTGGCCTTCGTTCATCCTGGCGACGACGATGTGTCTGATCGGCTCGTTCGCCGTCTTCGACGAGCTGGTGGCGATGGGCGCACTCTACGTGAACCCGGAAGCAAAACTACTCAGCATTCTCTTCTTCACCTATGGCTTTCAGGTCAATCGGCTGGCGATGGGCATGACGTTGGCCGTGATCACCTTTGTGCCCCTGGTGATTTTGGGCGTCTTTCTACAGCGGCTGCAGCGCAAACTGCAATATTGAAAAGGAATTGCGAGATGACTGCCACTTCAGAAGTCCGGATTCCACCGGTGCAACGCAGACGAGGTCTCGGCATGGCAGGCCGGCGACGTCTGCTGCGCATCTTTGCACTCACGGTGATGCTGATCTATTCGGCGCTGACGCTCTTTCCCTTTTACGCGCTTTTCGTGCGTTCCTTTGTCAGCACGCGAGACGCTGCCCAGCTCCACCTCTGGATTCCCGAAGCCGCCGAGGTGAGCATGGATATGCAGGTCGGCAACCTGGGGGTCTTTTACAACCTGGACATGGCGGTGCTCAAGGACGCCCTCGGCATTCCTCAAGAAGAGTTCCTGATGGCGCGCACGACCCTGCGCCAGATTTCTGAAAGATACAACATTCCCGAAGAACGCATCCAGAACTTCTTTGAAGGCTTTTACACCTTCAACGGCTGGCGCACGCTGCTCACCGGCAGCCTTTATGGGACGACCTTCTGGGCGGCGCTGGGGCGCACATTGCTGATCACGGCCATCAGCCTGACGCTGGTGATCATCCTTAGCATCTTCACCGGCTATGGGCTTTCCGGCCTGCGTCGCCGCGACCAGATGCTTGTCTACAACATCTATCTGCTCCAGATGGTGATCCCGGCCATGTTGATCCTGCTACCGCAATTCTTGATCTTCCAGTGGTTCTTCAGCCTCTTTCCCGGTTACAGCGAGCCAGGGCCGGTGCGCTGGGTGTTGCAGTGGCTCGCAATCATCCTGATCAACATCAAAGGGACGGCGCTTTCCACCATGATCTTCACGTCGGCCATTTCGGCAGTGCCGAAAGAGCTGGAAGATTCCGCCTCGATCGATGGCGCATCGAGCTGGCAATACGTGCGTTATATCTTGCTGCCGCTGCTCAAGGTGCCGATCGTGAGCGTCGTCGTCATTATGTTGCCGCTGATCTACAACCAGTTCCTGGAGCCTTACGTCTATCTCGATCCATCCAACACGACCCTGCTCCCTTTCACGCAGAGCGCGGTGGGACAATTCTCGACGAATTTCCAGCTCATCTATTCGGCGATCCTGGCCTCGATCGTGCCGCTGGTGCTGGTCTATCTGTTGTTCCGCCGCTTCTTCGTCGAAGGCGTCATGGCAGGCGCCATCAAAGGATGAAATCGCCATGACCAAAAGCCTGCGCCTGCCGCCGGTCTTTCAACCTATCACCTATCGGGCCTTTCAGGCCGGCGCGGACCGCGTCGTCAACGCCATTCGCCCCACCTTGGGGCCGCTCCCGCGCATCGTGGCGCTCCAACGCCCGCTCGATGGCCGCGGCCCGGAACTGCTCGATAGCGGCGGGGTGATCGCCAAACGCATTATCCAGCTTCCCGATTATCGAGCCGACGTCGGCGCCATGTTCGTGCGCGACATGTTGTGGCGACTGCAGGAGCAGGAAGGCGACGGCACTGCGACTGCAGCGGTGCTCTTTCAGGCGACCTTTAACGAAGGCGTGCGCATGGTGAGCGCCGGCCTCAACGCCCGCCTGCTGCAAGGCTATTTGGAAGAAGGGATTCAAGTCATTATCGGCGAGCTGCGGCGTCAGACCAGGCCGGTCGCCGGCCCCGCTGCGCTGACACAGGTGGCGTATACCGTCTGCCGTGATTCGGAGCTGAGCGAGCTGCTGGGCGAGATTTTCGACATCATCGGCGACTACGGTCGCCTGGAGATCCGCGAGGGTGCCGGCCGAACGCTGCAGCGCGAATATGTGGAGGGCATCTACTGGGAGCGCGGCCTCTTCTCGCAGCAGATGATTGCCGACTGGACGCGCGTGCGCAGCGAACTGGAAGAGGCTGCCATTGTCTTCAGCGACCTGCGCGTCCATCAGCCGCAGGAGCTTTTGCCCGTGCTCATCACGGCAGTTCAGGCCGGTTACAGACGCCTATTGCTGATCGCCGATGAACTCTCGGACAGCGCCCTCTCCCTACTGCTTGCCAACAACAAGCCCGAGCATATGCAAATTCTGGCAGTCAAGACGCCGGGATATGGTCAAGAGCAGCAAGCCGACTTTTTGAAGGATGCAGCCGTGCTCTGCGGCGGCCGCCCCTTTCTTCGCTCCGCCGGCGACCGATTTACTTCAATCCGGCCGGAGGACTTTGGCCATGCGCGGCGCGTTTGGGCCGACCTGCGCAACTTTGGCGTCGTGGGAGGTCGGGGCGACCCGCGCGCGCTGCGCAGCCACGTGGCCTCCTTGCGCAAACTCCATGCCGAAACCACCGACCTCGTGCTGCGCGGCAAGCTTCAGGAACGCATCAGTCGCCTGCTAGGCGGTTCGGCGACCCTACGCGTGGGCGGCGTCAACGTGCGCGAGATCGAGGAGCGCAAAGCGCTGGCGGAACGCACCGCAGCCGCCGTGCGCGGCGCGCTGCAGGAGGGCGTCGCACCCGGCGGCGGAGCGGCGCTGCTGGCGTGTCGGCCCGCCTTGCAACGCTGCCTCGATGCAGCCGGTGAACCAGAGCAGCGCGCAGCCTATCGCATCCTCTGCCACGCGCTCAGCGCGCCCTTGCGCACTATCGCAGCCAACGCCGGCCGCGAACCGGCCGGGATTCTTGCCGAGCTCCAGAAAGCCGGACCGCAACACGCTTTCGACGTGCTCGAGGGGTGTCTCGTCGCTACATCCACGGGGGCGCTCAACGATCCGGCCAACGTCATCAAGGCTGCTGCGTATGCGGGATTGTCAAGCGCAGCATTGGCGTTGACGATCGACGTGTTGGTGCATCGAACCGAACAGCCATCGCACGCTCTGCCGCCGGCGCCTGGAAAGCGGAAACAGCTATGAGCCTGACTGCGGTAACAATAGCGACCCACCTGATCCTGACCGACCTGCAATCCATCCATGCGCTGGCAGCCTCGCCGACGTTTGCACAGGACGGACTCTGTTGCGCCGCAGGCGCAGCCGGCCTCCGTCTTTCCTGTGACGGTGGGCGAAGCTGGCGCGACGCCTACGCCTCGCTTGCACTGACGAGCCCGCTGACTACGACGGCGGTGGCCTTTTCGCCGGACTTTGTCCACGACCGCACTCTGTTCGCCGGCGTCCCCGGCGGCGTGTTACGCTCACATGACGCCGGCGCCACCTGGCATGTCGCCGCTCTTTCGTCGCCGCCCCCTTTTGTGACGACGCTGGCGCTCTCACCGCATTACGTAGAGGATGGTCTGCTCTTCGCCGGCGCAATGGAGGACGGCGTCTTTCGTTCATGGGACCGAGGCGCAAGTTGGGCGGCGTGGAATTTCGGTCTGCTCGATCTCGCCGTGTACGCACTGGTCATCTCGCCCGACTTTGCGCACGACGAAACCCTCTACGTGGGTGTCGAGAGCGGGGTTTTCCGCAGCAGCAACGGCGGTCGCACCTGGCGAGAGACTGCCTTTCCGATGGAATGTGGACCGGTGCTGAGCCTGGCGATCTCCCCCAATTTTGCTGCCGACGGGACGATCTTCGCCGGCACGGAGGCCCACGGGTTGTGGATGTCGACGGATCGCGGCGTGACCTGGCGCGCAGTGACAGGGTGGGAGACGCCTGGCCCGATCAACGTCCTTATCCTGGCGCCGACCTACCCACGGCAGCCGTCGATCCTGGCGGTCACCGACGCAGCGCTCTGTCTGTCGCACGACGGCGGCGCATCCTGGCAGGTGCAGCGCAGTGCCGAACTGACGGGCGTCACCTGCGCCGTTGCGCCTTCCGATCTCCAGCCTGGCGCCCAGATCCTTCTCGGAACCAACGACGGCTGCGTCCTTTTGTGCATGGTGTGACAATGGCTCGCAGCAGGGTTTGCTTTCTGTCAGGATGTCGACGCTCGCCCGAAGCAACGGTTGCAAAAGCAGAGGATGGAGAGAATGAATCGGTTCAAATACAGCTATTTTCAGCTTACGTTTGGTCAGGAAGAAGCCTATTTGCATCCTGAACGAAGCTACGAGCGGCTCCGGCGCTTCGGCTATGACGCCATCGAGATTGCGCCTCCGAAAGGACGCTACGGTTTGGGCGTCAAGATGGAGCACTACGTCGAGAGGCACCGGCGGCTCAAAGCGGAGTTCGGCCTGGCGGTCTCCTGCGTCAACGAATGTTGGGGCGAAATGTGGGATCCCTATTCGCCTACCTTCAAGACCCTCACCGAGCAGAAGACCGCCGATCTTGCGGTCGCGGAGACGCGCAGCACCATCGACTTTGCTGCCGAGCTGGGTGCGCCCTGCGTGACCATCGCTGTGGCCATCCATGCGCCGGTCACTGCAGACAACGTCGCAGAGTGCACGGCCATCGCCGTCGATGCACTGCGCCGCATGGCGGACTATGCGCGCACGCGCGAAGTGCGGCTGGTCTTCGAGGCGACCAACCACCTGGAGATGGGCAAATTTGTCAACACAGCCGCCAATCACAAGCGCATGATCGAGTTGACCGGCTGCAGCAACATCGGCATTCAGCTCGATTGGTTCCACGTCAATCTCGAAGAACTCGATCCGTATGAGGCGGTGATGGATGCTCAGCCGTTGCTCTGGCATTTGCACTTCCGCGACTCCAACTCCTTGACGCCGGGCTATGGCAAGACCGACTTCAAGGCGGTGATGCGCGCGCTGAAAAAGACGGGCTACAGCGGCTATTGCACCATCGAGAGTGCGCCGATGATTCCCGATCCGGACACGGCGGCGCGCGATGGCATTGACTATTTGAAATTCATGGAGCGAATCGCCGAATATCAGCTCAGCCCGGAGTTTCCCAACGGCTATGCACTCCCGAAGAGATAGATTGTAGAAGCGAGGTTGCTATGGCTGACTATCTGCTTGGAATCGACTATGGAACCGGCGGCGCTAAGGCGTGCATCATTGATGTAGAGGGGCAGGTGCTGGGCTTTGACTTCAAGGAGTACCCGTTCTTCCACGACAAACCAGGCTGGTCGGAACATGATCCGCTGCGCTATTGGAGCGTCGCCTGCGAGATGATCCAGTCCTGTCTGGTGCAGGCGCGCGTGGATCCAAAAGAGATTCGCGGGGTGGCGGTCTCGTCGGCACTGCCCTCAATGGTGATGGTCGATCGGGAGCACAGGCCGCTCCATCGCGCCTACAATCTGATGGACCGTCGCGCCGGGGAACAGGTGCGCTGGCTCAAGGAACACATCGGTGAAGAGCGCATCTTGAAATTGACGGGCAACCGCATCGAGGATCACCCGACCCTCGTCAACCTGTTGTGGGAAAAGCAGAATCGACCGGACAGCTACGCCCGCATCTGGAAGGCGCTGACCATCGACGGTTTCATTACGCTCAAATTGACCGGCAAACCGGTCGCCAACTACGGTGCAGCCGCCTTCTACGGCGTGGCCTACGACCTGTTAGGCGAGCGTTTCGATGAGCAGCTGCTGGCCGAGATCGGCGTCGACCCGGCTATCCTGCCGCCGCTGGCGCGCTGCGAGGAGATCATCGGCGAGGTGACGGCAGAAGCCGCCGCCGCCACCGGGCTGGCGGCGGGCACGCCCGTGGCCGTCGGACAGGTGGACTTCAACGCCAGCTGCATCGCCGCCGGCGTCACCGAAGAGGGCGACATCATGAGCAATCTCGGCACGGTGGGCAACTTCGGCGTCATCCACAAAAGCCGGGAGTTCAACTTTTCCGAGGTCGGTCTGTCGATGATCAACCTTGCCTTCACCATCGACTCGGCCAACACCTACATCACCATCCCCTCGACGACGACGGGCGGCCAGTCGATCCGCTACCTGCGCGACCGGTTCTCCCAGTACGAGGTTGAGGTCGAGCGCGTGTTGGGTGTCAGCTCCTACGACCTGCTCAACCTGCAGGCGGAAAAGGCGCCGCCGGGCAGCGACGGGCTGATCATCTTGCCTTATCTAATGGGCGAACGCACGCCGATCTGGGATACGCAGGCGCGCGGGGTGATCTTTGGGCTCTCGCTCAACCATACCAAGGGGCACCTGGTGCGCGCCATGATGGAGGCGGTCGCCTATGCGCTCTACGACTCCTACCAGTTGATCCTGAAGTCGGGGCTCCCGATCAACTACCCGCTCGTGCTCAACGAGGGCGGCGCCGTGAGCAAGCTGTGGCGACAAATCATCACCGACGTCTTCAACACGCCGACCGTGCTGGTCAAGCGGCGCACCGGCGCACCCTTCGGCGACGCCATCCTCGCCGGCGTGGCGACCGGCGTCTTCTCCGATTTCGGAGTGGCGAAGCAGTGGGCCGAGTACGTGGCGCGCATGGAGCCGAACGCCGAGAACCACGCCCGCTACATGGAGTATTTCGGACTGTATAAGCAGCTCTACGCACACGTTAAGGAAGATTTTGTCGAGCTGGCGCGCATTCGCGGCAAGTGCCTGGAATAGAACACGGATGACGCGGATTCATCTGATGAGCGCGGATTTTCCTGATGCGTGTCAATTCGTCCGATCCGCTAAATCCGCAGTCCAGAGGGAGTGAGTTTATGGCTCACGTTGGGGCAAGGCAGATTCTCAGCAAGGCGCAGCAGGAAGGATACGGTGTTCCGTGCCTGCTGGCGGGCAACCTGGAGATGCTGATCGGCGCTGTGCAGGCCGCCGAAGCGCTCAGCGCGCCCTTGATTTTGGCGTACAACGCCCAGGTGACGCCGCAGATTCCCATGCACCTGATCGCACCGGCCATGGTGAAAGCGGCGGAAAGCGCCTGCATTCCGGTCGCCACCATTCTAGATCACGGTGCAGACCTGGCGAGCGTCGAGCAGGCGATTGCGTGCGGTTTCTCGACGGTGATGTACGATGGTTCATCGCTCCCGTTCGAGGAGAACGTACGCAGGACACAGGAGGTTGTGCGCATCGCCCATACCCACGGCGTGGATGTCGAAGGCGAGCTGGGCGCCGTGGGCGGCTCTTCGGTCGAGCTTGGCTACGGCTATGTACACAGCGAATTCACCGATCCCGAGCAGGCGGTCGAGTTCGTCGCGCGCACCGGCGTCGATGTGCTGGCGATCTCCTTTGGCAACCTGCATGGCCTCTACAATGGCGCGCCCGATCTCGACTTGGCGCGTGTGCGGGCGATTGCCGGGCGCGTGACCACGCCGCTCGCCATGCACGGCGCATCCGGCCTGCCCGACAGCGCCTACGCCGCTGTGATTGCAGCAGGGATCAGCAAGATCAACTACTACACGGCGATAGCGCGGGCGGTCACCCATAGCCTGCGTCAAGCGCTGGCGACTGCTGAGGAGACCGATCTGGTCTACCATCATGTGATTGCGTGGACGACCGGACAGTTCACCGACGAGACGCGCCGGCTGCTCTATCTGCTGAGAAAGCCGGTTGCAGCAGTCGCTTGAAGCATTCATCTCTGTCCTCATCGGTTCCATAACGAACCGGCAGGATGGGTCAGTTTGAGCGTTGCGAGATCATTGTGCACTCAGAAGGAGGGGAGAGGAGATGGAGTGAAGAGATCGAAAAAACATCTCATCGAACAATGTTGTCTGTGCTTAATTCATCTGTTTAGGAGGAAAGACATGTTTGATCGCAAGAATCTTATGAAGCTGTTGGCGCTTACCATGCTCGTATCGCTATTGGCAAGCGCCTGTGTCGCCACGCCGCCGCAAGCTGCGGCGCCAGCCGGTGAGCAGCCAGCAGCCGCACAGCCAGCGGCGGGCGGCGAACAGATCACCTTGCGCTGGGCGAACATCATCGACGCTACCGGTCAGGAGCAATGGAAAGCGGTCGTCGACGCATTTCAGGCGAAATATCCAAACATCAGGGTGGTCAGCGAATCGACCGCAGGCAGCGGCGCCGCCATCTATCCCGACGTTCTGAAGACCTCGATCGCATCGGGCAGTCCGCCGGATCTCTTTTTCATGTGGGGTGGGTCGATCGCCCAACCATTCATCGACGCCGGTCAGGTCATGGATCTCGGACCCTATTACGACAAATTTGGCTGGCATGGCAAGTTTGCGCCGTGGGTTGTCGAGCGGATCAAATCGGACGGCAAGTTATATGGAGTGCCTTATCATGCGCTCGGTATGGGCTTCTGGTACAACAAGACCCTATGGAACGAAAAAGGCTGGAGCGTGCCCACCACGTTCGCCGAGCAGGAAGAACTGTGTGCAAAGATGAAAGAAGCAGGGATGTATTGCGTGAGCATCGGCGGCAAGTTCGGCTGGCACACAATGCGCGTCCTCGACTACTTCTTGGAGCACCATTGCGGCCCCGAGTTGCATGACAAACTCAACCGGCTCGAGGAGCGTTGGGATCATCCGTGCGTGATCGATTCCTACGCCACCTTCCAGAAATGGATCGACAACGGTTGGGTCGTGCCGGACTTCCTGACCGTCTCACCGGACGACTCGCGCTTCCCCTTCTTTGCAGGCGAGGCCGGTCTTGTGCTGGAGGGCGTGTGGTATGAGGGTGTGCTCAAGAACAACGAGCAGAATATCGCCGATTACGACTTCTATCTGCCGCCGACCGATCACACGCCGCTGCGCTTCTCGGCCTTCCCAGAACAGTGGATGATCCCTAGCGGAGCAGCGCACCCAGATGAAGCGGCGCTTTTCATCGATTTCATCACCAGTCCTGAAGTGCAAACGCAGTTCCCGATCAATGACTTCGCCAATTCGGCGACGATCGGCGTCAATCCGGATTGCAACGAATGGCCGCTGACTTGCAAGTGGCGCGAGATCATTTTGAGCGCTGAAGACACCTATCCGCCGACCGACCAGGCGTTTGTCAAGGAGCTGATGGACGGTTTCTTTGAGGTGCAGGACGCCATCGTCGCCAAGCGCATGACGCCGGAAGAGGGGGCCGCCCTGATGCAGCGTCGCGTAGAGGAGTGGCAGGCGCGGTAGCAGCAATCAGCTTCCAGGAAGCTTTGAAGCTTCCTGGAAGATTCCGGCGACCCTATTCATATGAGGCAATGAGGCAGAAATTTGGCGCCAGAGGAACCAAAGATTCATGAGCACCATCACCGATGAATTGCTTCCCAACCGACCAATGCGCCGCCGTAAGCGCATCCGACTGACACCCTATTTGTTTTTGGCGCCGGCGCTAATCTGGTATCTGATCTTTCTGGTCTACCCAATGTACCAGTCGCTCGTGATCAGCTTCATGCGCTGGGATGGGCTATCCGCCGATATCCAATTTATCGGCGTGGAAAATTATCGGCGCATCTTTTTCGAGGACGACACGGCGCGACTGGCGCTGCGCAACAATGTTCTCTGGACGCTTGGCACCTTATTGATTCCGACCACGATCGGGCTGATGCTGGCGGTGGCGCTGGATCGCAAACTGCGTGGCCGCACAGTGCTGCGCGCCATCTTTTACGGGCCTGCAGTGTTGCCTCTTGTCGCCGTCGGCATGATCTGGGCGTGGATGTACAATCCGCAGTTCGGTTTTATCAACTACGTGTTGAAATCGATAGGACTGGGGTTCCTGGCCCGCGGTTGGCTTTCCGTCTATGAGACGGCGCTGCCCGCCACCTTTCTCACCGCCGTGTGGGGAGGCGTCGGTTTTCCAATGGTCCTCTATCTGGCGGCCCTCCAGGCCATTCCGCAGGAGCAGTATGAGGCAGCCAAGATGGATGGCGCCAACAGCCGCCAGCTTTTCTGGAATATTACGCTGCCCTGGTTGCGAGAAGCGAACGTGATTGTCTTTTCGTTGGCCGTCATCAACTCGTTCAAGACCTTCGACCTGATCTACACGATGACCTACGGCGGCCCCGGTCGCTCGACGCAGGTGTTGGGAACATGGATGTATTTTCACGCCTTTCAATACTATAACGCCGGCTACGGCGCCGCTATTGCATGGGTGATTGCAGCCATCACGCTTGTGATGGCGATCCCGTATATTCAGCGAATGTCACGAGATTGACGATCAAAAGTGGTCAACCTCGGGCAATGAAGCGGCAAGGATTGCCACGATAGCCTCAAGAATTTACGTAGGGACAAACACGGTGCACAAGGCCAACTCAGAGAGACGGAACGATCGATGGAAAATACGATGACGACCCAAGCGAATCGCGATAGCTCGGCAAGCGCAGGCCAAAGGCATAAGATCGCCAGCATGAAGGCGGAACAGCGCTTCACCAATACGATGCTTTATATTCTTCTAAGCGCAATGGCTGTTGTCTGGCTCATGCCGTTCGTGATCATTGTGCTCACCTCGGTGCGCAGCATGGGCGACCTGATCAGCAACGGCGTCTTTGCGTGGCCTCGCGAGATCGTGCTCAGCAACTTTGAACGTGCGTGGAATATCGGCAACTTTTCCACCTACTTCCGCAACAGCTTGCTTCTCATCATCTTCAAGGTGCCACTGGGCATCATCATTGCGTCGCTGGCGGCTTTTCCGCTGGCCAAGATGCAGTTCCGTTTCAACAATGCCATCTTTATTTTCTTTCTCATCGGCCTTGCGATCCCGATTCACGTCACGCTGACGCCGCTGCTGGTGATGATGAAACAACTGGGTATTCAGGGCACGCTGGCGGCGCTGATTCCACCCTACGTGGTCTTTGGTTTGCCCTTCCAGATCTTTGTCATGCGTGGATTCTTTCGCACCGTCCCCTCGGAATTACTGGAAGCAGCTCGCATCGACGGCGCCACCGAATGGGGCAACTTCTGGCGCATCTTGATGCCGCTTTCGGCGCCGGCGCTGGCGACCCTCTTTATCATCGACGCGCTGGCGACCTGGAACGAGCTGCTCATCGCCCTTGTGTTGATCAGCTCGAACGATTGGCGCACTGTGCCGGTGGGGCTCCTTCAATTCCAGGGACAATTCTCCTCGCAATACACCCAACTGATGGCCGGCGTGCTGATCTCCATCACACCGATCATCACGCTCTATGTCTTCTTGCAGCGGTACATGGTCGCCGGTCTGACTGCCGGCGCTCTCAAGGAGTAGCTAGACGTTCTCGGGAAGGGCTTTATCGAATGCGTGTATGAACCGATTCAACTCGGACGCCCTGTTTTTTGGCGGTCGAATCATCCATCTGAACGAAAGGTGAACGCTCGTGAACGACATCATCCATCCATGGCGAGCAGTCGAACTGACCTTCACATCGAAGCAAGTGTACGCCAATCCCTACACCGACGTGGAGGTCTTCGTCCACTTTCGCCATGAGAGCGGCGTCGACCTGGTGCGCCCGGCTTTTTGGGACGGCGATGGCGTGTGGAGGGTGCGCTTCGCTTCGCCGCTGACCGGCGGACGCTGGACATGGCGCAGTGCCAGCGCCCCGCGCGATCCCGGGCTGGATGGACAGCAGGGAACGCTGCGCGTTGAACCCGTCCCCCCTGCCGATCGCTTCGAACGCCACGGCTTCTGGCATATTCCGCCCGGTCACCGCAACCTGCGCCATGCCGACGGAACGCCTGCGTTGCTGGTCGCCGACACCGCCTGGGCGTTGCCCTGGCGCGCCACGCACGAACAGTGCGAAATCTACGCCCGACATCGCCAAGCGCAAGGCTTCAACGCAGCGCTGTTGATGTCCGTCCAGCCCGACCGTCGCGCTCGCGGCCCGCGCAGTCGCACCGCATATGATGGGTTCGATGTCGGCTTCGAGGATTTGCCGGAGGGGCACATCAATCGGATCAACGTCGCCTACTTCCAATACCTGGACGGCCTGGCCGAAATCCTGCGTCGCCATGAGATCGTTCCGGTCTGGAATCCGGTCTTTCACGGCTATGGCTGGAAAGGGTTGGACACGGCCGGGCCGGTCATCCCTCCCCTCGAGTACGCCCGCTATTGCCGCTATCTGGTGGCGCGTTATGGCGCCCAACCCGCTCTCTGGTTGGTCTCGGCGGACGGCGACGGTCTTGCGCCCGGCGTTGACCCCGGCGGCTGGGAGATCGAACGCTGGGACGCCTACCAACATCCCACCGGCATCCACTATGCGCCGCACCAGGACCCCTGGGCCTATCAAGATCGCCCGTGGCTCGATTTTCAGTGGTGTCAGACCGGCCACAACGGCGAGCACGTCCCACAACGCGTGGCTATGATGTGGGAAAAACAGCCGGTCAAGGCCATCGCCAACGGCGAACCGACCTATGAGCATATCGGCGAAGTTGGCCGCGCCGCCGGCTGGTGGCAGGGACACGAGGCGTGGAGCAACCTGACCGCCGGCGGCGTTATGGGCGTGGTCTACGGCGCAGGCAGCCTGTGGCAGTGGCGCCTCGATGCGGAAGAGAAGCATGAAGCCTGGTGCATGGCGCCGCATGCCGGCTGGCGCGACGCGCTGCACTTCGAGGGCGCCAACTATGTCGGCGTGATCTCGCGCATCTTCGACGGCTTGCCCTTCGACGGCATGACGCCGGACTATCGACACGCCTATGGTCGCGCCAGCCTGATCGTCCCCGGGGAGCTTTTCGTGGTCTATCTGCCTCATGGTGGACCTTTGCGGCTCGTGCCGACCCGCCGCGACGCCATCCCCAGACGCTATCGCGTGATCAACCCAACCAACGGCGCCGTCGTAGCCGACGGCGAAGGCGACGACTGGATTCAGACTGAAGCCGGCGTCCCCCGTCTGGTCATTTTCACCGATTTCGATTCGGGAGCGTTCAATGATTGAAGCAAATCTTTCCATCGAACAATGGGGGATGTTTGAGCTTGCACTCAACGGCCCCGCCGAAGGCAATCCATTTCAGGAGGTGCGCTTCTCCGCGCACTTTTCCTACAAACATCGCACCATCGAAGTGGATGGTTTCTACGATGGCGACGGCGTCTACCGCGTGCGCTTCATGCCGGATGTGCAAGGAGAATGGCGCTATCGCACGCAGAGCAACGTCGCCACGCTGGACGGCAAGGAAGGAAGATTTCTCTGCGTCGCGCCGCGGCCCGGCAATCACGGGCCGGTGCGCGTCGCCCAGACATATCACTTCGCCTATGCCGACGGAACACCCTACAAACAGATTGGGACGACCTGTTACGTTTGGAACCTCCAGGGTGCAACGCTGGAGGCGCAGACGCTGACGACGCTGGCGCAGTCACCTTTCAACAAAATTCGCTTTTGCGTCTTCCCCAAACATTATCGTTACAACGAAAATGAACCGGAGCGCTATCCCTTCCCCTGTCTGTCCAAAGGCAGCAGCCGTTGGACGGGCAGCCACGCCATCGATGTCAGAGAAGGCTGGCGCTTCGATTTCGAGCGCTTCGACCCCGCCTATTTTCAGCATCTCGACCGCTGCGTTGCCCGTCTGTGCGAACTAGGCGTCGAAGCCGACATCATTCTGTTCCATCCTTACGATCGCTGGGGCTTCGCCGCCATGACCCCAGAGCAGGACGAGCGCTACCTCCGCTACGTGGTAGCGCGGCTGGCGGCCTATCGCAACGTCTGGTGGTCGATGGCAAACGAATACGACCTGATGACGAGCAAGTCGATGGCCGACTGGGACCGTTTCTTCCGCATCGTACAGGAGAGCGATCCCCACCAGCATCTCCGCTCGATCCATAACTGCCATGACTTCTACGACCACAGCAAACCGTGGGTGACCCACCAGAGCATCCAGCACTCGGACCTCGCGCGCGTCGGCCTTTGGCGCAGCCAGGTGCGAAAACCGGTGGTAGTCGATGAATGCTGTTACGAAGGCAACATCCCGATGACTTGGGGCAACATCTCGGCGCGGGAAATGGTGCATCGCTTCTGGCTGGGAACTGCGCACGGCGGCTATGTCGGTCACGGCGAGACCTATCTTCATCCACAAGACATCCTGTGGTGGTCGAAAGGCGGGGTCTTGCACGGCGAAAGCCCGCTGCGGCTGGCCTTCCTGCGTCGGCTGCTCGAGGAGGGGCTGACGACCGGCCTCGACCCCGTCGAAGGCGTCGTTCGCGGCCTGCCTTGCGCGGGCAAGCCGCACGAGTTCTATCTGATTTACACAGGCGTCGCTCAACCCGCCTTGCTCGAAATCAGCCTCCCGGCCGAGGAGCGCTATCGCGCCGAAGTGATCGACGTCTGGAACATGACGGTGACGCCCGGAGCGATCTACAGTGGACGGGTGGACATTCCGATGCCGGGCAAAGACTATCAGGCGCTGGTGCTCAGGCGAGTCACCGAATAAAACATGCAGAGTGGAAGGATGTGATGAAGACGCTCATCATCGGAGGCAGCGGCCTCATCAGCACCGCCATCACCCGCCGGTTGCTGGCGCGCGGCGATGAGGTGATCCTCTACAACCGGGGCCGCACCCCATTGCGAGTGGAAGGGGCTGTGCAGACCCTGATCGGCGATCGCACCGACTTCGCTGCGTTCGAGGCGCAGATGGCGGCCGCCGGACGCTTCGACTGCGTGATCGACATGGTCTGTTATCGACCCGCCGAAGCGGAGAGCGCAGTGCGCGCCTTCGCCGGCCGCACGGAACAGTACATCTTCTGCAGCACGGTGGACGTCTACACCAAGCCAGCAGCGCGCTATCCGATTCAGGAGGACGCCGAGCGCAAGCCTGATCCAGCCTTCAGCTACGCCTTGAACAAAGCGGCGTGTGAAGAGATTCTGCTGGCTGCGCACCGTTGCGGCGATCTGGCGATCACCATCATCCGGCCTGCGCACACGTACGGCGAGGGGGGAGCGCTTCTACACTCGCTGGGCTGGAGCACGCGCTACATCGACCGCATCCGCAAAGGGAAACCAATTCCGGTGCACGGCGATGGTAGTTCCCTATGGTCTTCCTGTCACGTCGATGACGTGGCGGCCGCCTTCGCCAACGCAGCAGGACAGTCACACGTTTTGGGCAAGGCGTATCATGTCACGGGCGAAGAATGGCAGAGCTGGAACCAATACCATCAACGCGTCGCCGAGGCGCTCGCTGCGCCGCCGCCTATCCTGGTGCATATCCCGACCGCTCTGCTGGCTCGAGCGTTGCCCGAGGAGGCGGCCTGGTGCAAGCTGAACTTCCAATTCAACAACATCTTCGACAACTGCGCAGCTCGAGAGGAACTTGGCTTTCGCTACACCGTGCCCTGGGAGGAAGGGGTGCGGCGCACCGTGGCCTGGCTGGAAGAGCACGGACGCATCGAGCCAAGCGATGAACAAGATATCGAGGAGCGGATCATCGCCGCCTGGCGTCAGGCGGAGGAGACCCTGCTTCGGCAATTACAAAACTGAGCGACAACGCCGGAGATTCTCCTTTTGATACACCCCGCCTCTAGCTTCCCTCGTATAGGGGCGGGGAGCATCTCTGTGGAAAGGAAGGGTTGCATGGAAGTGAACACCTTGTTGGAACAGGCAAAGGCGCTGATTCAAG
>JANWYX010000063.1 GCA_025055055.1 Caldilinea sp.
CTCCACAAGCGGCTTCGGCTTCCACGCCGTCTCAATCCGGCACCATGCCTCAGGCCAACATTAGATTGCCTACGCCAACCCCGGCCATCGCTGCGCTTGCGCCCGACCAGATTCGACTACGCCTGGAGCCGGCCTATCGAGGTTTTGAATTGCCCGTCTTTCTGACCCACGCCGGCGACGACAGCAGGCGATTGTTCGTCGTCGAAAAGACGGGCAAAATTTGGGTTGTCGACGAAGGAGCAGGACAGCCAACGCTTTTTCTCGATGTGAGCGGCAAAATCACGACGGCGGGCAATGAACAGGGACTGCTGGGCATGGCCTTCGCGCCCAACTTCGCCGAAAGCGGCCACGTCTTCATCAATTACACCGACCGCCTGGGAACGACGGTTATCGAACGCTACACCGTGGCGAGCGACACTCCTCACCGCGCCGATCCGCAGAGCGCTTTCACCGTGCTCACCGTGCCGCAGCCGGCCGGCAACCATAACGCCGGTATGTTGGATTTCGGGCCGGATGGCTATCTTTATGTGCCGTTGGGCGACGGCGGGGCAGCCAACGATCGCTTCGGCAACGGTCAAAACCCCGACACGCTACTCGGTAAAATTCTGCGCCTCGACGTCACCAGCGACCCGACCCAGCCCTATTTGATCCCGCCGGACAATCCCTTTGTTGCAGCGGATTGGAATGGCCGCGGCGTACGCGATGAGATCTGGGCCATCGGCCTGCGCAATCCCTGGCGCACCAGCTTCGATCGCGCCACCGGCGACTTCTGGATCGCCGACGTAGGACAGAACCGCTTCGAGGAAATCAACGTTGTTCCTTCCGGCGCGCCCGGCGGCTACAACTTCGGCTGGCCGATCATGGAAGGCAAAAGCTGCTTCAGCGCCGCCGACTGCGACCGGAGTGGATTGACGCTGCCCGTGGTCGACTATGCCCACGGTCGCGGCGATTGCTCGGTGACGGGAGGTTACGTCTATCGCGGGGAAGCGTATCCGCAGTGGCAAGGCGTCTACTTCTACGGCGACTTCTGCAGCGGCCGCATTTGGGCGTTGGCGCCCGATGAGGCAGGCGGCTGGCTCAACGCCGAAGTACTGGACACCGATTTTTCCATCTCCTCCTTCGGCGAAGACGCAGCGGGCGAGCTGTACGTACTCGATTATGGCGGCGGCGTCATCTATCGTATGACGCCGGAGTAACTTCCAAGAGCACCTTCCAGGAAGCTTCACGAGATTCAACAATAAATCTGGTGTCTCGTAGGCGCTCCGTCGGACGTGTACGCACGCCGGTCATCGCTCTGACGACATGGTGATCCATCCATAGCGTGCGGCCGGACGCAGAACTTACGCAGGATGCCGGAATATTTATTGAAGTTTATGAAGCCTCCTGGAAGGTGGGCGAACCAAAATCTTTAGAACCGGTTATTTTGCGGACAAACGCCGAATCAACGCAATCAATTGCTCTGCAGCCTCATCCACCGTCACTTCTCCATAGGCGAGCGATTGCCCCAGCAACCGCAGTTCGTTTACGAATTCCTGATCGTTCGGGAGATTCGGACCTTGTGGAACCATCTGATCGGCGATGGCATTGTAGATGCGATAGACGGCCGCATCGGCTTCGGTGGACTGGTCGGCGATCGCCGTGCGCACGACAGGCGAGCTGGGCACGCCTCGATTGGTGCCGAGGACGGCGCCAGCCTCTGGGTCAGTCACGAAGAAGTTGATGAACAGCGCCGCCTCCTCTTTATGGGAGCTGGCTTTGTTGATCCCAATGCATTGGCTCATCTGGATGGCGTATGCATTCTCGCCGCCTCTGGGCAGCGTGATTGCGCCGAGCTGATCGGTCATCGCCGCCTGGTAGCCCGCCAGCTGATTGCTCCAGATCAGGCCGATCGCCGCCTTGCCTGCCACAAGCGCCGAGTTGTCTGCGCCGGTCTCTCCAAAGGTAGCCGTGGTGTCTGCGTCTGGGATCAACCCCTCGGCGCGCATATCGGCCCACATCTGGAACCACTTTCTGGCGGATTCCACCGTTGCATAGGATTTGCCACCCTCATCCAGCGTCCAGATCGGCGTACCCTGCTGTTGGAAGAAAAAGCTCAAATAATTCGCCGTATTCGTGCTGTTGTCGACAAAAGGATAGACGCCTTGAGGCAGCTTTGCCTTGAGTTGCCGACCGTAGTCGAGAAGTTCATCCCAGGTCATCAAATCCTTTGGAAGCTCAGCACCCGCTGCTTCGATCATTGTCTTGTTATAGGCAAGGATCAGCGTATTGGTGCCCAGACTGACGCACCAAAGGGAACCGTCTCGCGTCGCAGGGATGAGCGCAGTCTGGTCAAAGCGTTCAGGCGTGTCGATCAGGAGCTGCTTGCCCAGATAGTCGTTGAGCGGCTCTAGATACTGCTGGTAGTCGGGCCAGTTCCCACCGAGTTGGATCAGATCAGGGGCGTTGTTCGCCGCCAATTGCGTATTGATGATCTGAAAATGATCGGCGGTTCCACCGTTCGGCTCGCCCATCACTTGGATCTCAGGATAGGCCGCCTGAAAGAGTTCAATGACTTTTTGAGTGCGGGCTGCGCGTTCGTCGTTGCCCCACCAGCCGAAGCGAATTGTAACCGAACCGCCGGCAGGCGTCGACGCAGCCTGCGTAGGTTCAGCAGTCGCCGCTGGCTGAGTAGGCGCAGAAAACGGCACAGGCTGAGCGCATGCTGCAAACAAGAGTGCGAACAAAAACGGAAGTATGACCGTAATGGGGCCCCTCATGGGTGAATTCTCCTTCTGTGCGCTAGATAGTTTGAACAAACGAATTCAATGCAGATTTCATCGCATCACTTCATGCTCCACCCTCCTGTTTTTCGCATCGGCGATGGCGACTCAACGATAATTGCGCCGGCGCTCTCCCAGATGCAGCAAAATTTTTAGCCCTTTAAACCGGTAGTTGTGATTCCCTCCACAAAATATCTCTGTAGGGAGAAGAACAGAAGAAACGCAGGAAGCATGGCGAGCGTTGACATTGCCAATGCGGCGCCCCAGTTGGACACTGCTCCTGCGTCGCCGACAAACGTGCGCAGCGCTCGCGTCACGCTGAAAATCGGTGGTTTGGTCAGATAGAGGAGATGGTTGAAGAAGTCATCCCACGTCCAAAGGAAGGTGAAGAGTGCAACCGTCACCAGAGCGGGCAGAGCGAGCGGCAAAATGATGCGAAGAAAGATGCCAAACTTGCTGCAACCATCGATCGTCGCCGCCTCGTCGAGCTCTTTCGGTAGGCTGCGAATAAATTGCACGAGCAGAAACACGAAAAATGCATCCGTCGCCAGAAATTTGGGCGTCAGGATCGGTAGAAACGTTCCTACCCATCCGAAAGAGTTGAACAAAATATATTGCGGCACCAAGGTGACATGCGCGGGTAGCATCAGCGTCACCATCATCACCGCAAACCAAAAGCTCCGACCTGTAAATTTGAGACGGGCGAAAGCGTACGCAGCCAACGAACAGGAGATCAAGTTTCCGAGGATGGACACAGCGCACAGGAAGAGGGAGTTCGTAAAGAATACACCAAATGAAACACCTGCGTATCCCTTCCATCCGGCGGCGTAGTTTTCAAAGGTTACCGCCTTTGGAATTAACCCCGGATCGCTGAAGATCATGTTGTTGGGCTTGAACGAACTGACGATCATCCAAAGTACGGGATAGATCATCGTGATCCCTAGGGCGATGATGAATAGATGCGTCAATCCGTGACGTAAAGCCACACCCGTTTTCACGTTATTCCCCCGTCCCATAGGAAACCCAAAAACGTGATGAGCGAAAGATCAACGCTGTGAGCACTCCGATGATCAACAACAACACCCAAGCCATGGCGGACGCATATCCCATTTCATAATAGGTCCAGCCTTGGATGTACAGATGCAAGGTGTAAAACAACGTGGAGTTCAGCACGCCGCCCCCGCCGCCGCCGATGATATACGCCTGCGTGAACACTTGAAAGGCGGAGATCATCTGCATGACCAGGTTGAAAAGAATCACCGGAGAAAGCAGAGGGAGGGTAATGAAAAAGAACTGGTGAACTTTATTGGCGCCGTCGACGCCGGCGGCTTCATAGTATTCCTGTGGGATCTGTTTCAATCCTGCCAGAAAAATGATCATCGAGGAGCCAAACTGCCAAACCGCCAATAACACCAGCGTCCAGAGCGCATACCGAGGATTGGTGATCCAGCCAGGCAGGTCGGTGAAGCCGAGGATGCTCAGAAAGGCGTTGATCAGACCGTCTTTCTCGAACAATTTGCGCCAAAGCACGGCAATGGCCACCGAACCGCCGAGGAGCGTCGGGATGTAATACACGGCGCGGTAAAACGGCACCCATCGCAGCTTCTGGCTCATCAACATTGCCACGCCAAGGGCGAACGTGAGCTTCAAAGGCACCGCCGCTAACACATAGGTGAACGTGACCGAGAGAGACTTCATATAGTGCCGGTCTATATGCATGGCATCGCCTGTGGCAGCCGTGAACTGGGACAGACCGAACACAGAGCCGAACATCTTGAGATAGTTGCCAAACCCAATCCATTGCATTGCATCTGGCTTGGTGAAGTTGTAGTTTGTAAAGCTCAGCCACAGCGAATAGATCATTGGATACAGAGTGAGCACAAAAAAACCGACAAGCCAGGGCGTAAGAAACAAATACCCTGCGGCGTTGCGCCTAAGAAATCTGACGATGGGGTGCGAGTTGCTCATGGCAAGCTCTTTCTGTACATCTTTCGAGGCGGTATGCCTTTCATCATTCTTTTTTCATCTCTTTTTCTTAAAACGGGGCCGGCCCTGTTGACTCTCGTACAATGAAACGAGCCTGCACCTCCACGCGTTGTTGCGGACGTTCAGGGTCGTCAATACGCGACAGCAACAGCCTGACCGCCTCTCGCCCCACGCGGATCATATCCTTTGAGCTCGTCGTCAAGCGCGGCGTCAGATAGCTGGCCATCGGGATGTCGTCGAAGCCCACCACCGAGAGATCCCCCGGAACGCGCAATCCCAGATCGCTGGCGGCGCGCAGCGCGCCGATAGCCAACAAATCGTTAATCACAAGCAGCGCTGTAGGCCGATCAGAAAGCGCCAGAAGCCGCTGCGTAGCCTGATAGCCATCCTCTAAACCTGTGCCGCAGGTGACAATCAGCGCCGGATCAACCGACAGGCCAGCCGCTTGCAAACATTCCTGATAGGTCAGCAGTCGATCCAGTCCGCCGGACATATCGACCGGCGGGCTCTCGGTCTCAGACGTCTCCCACGATGAACGCACGCCGTAAATCAAGCCGATGCGCCGATGTCCCAAATTCAACAGATGCGCCATCGCCTCGCGCGTCGCCGTGCGGTAATTCGACACGATGCAATCCACCGTAGGATGCTCGCCGATTTTGACAATAGGAAAGCGACGCTCCAGAAGCTGATTCAGCGTCTCTCGCCCTTTGGCCGATTGGAGAACAAACGCGCTCATCAGGATCAATCCATCGATGCGATGCCGAGACAACTCTTTGAAGATGGTGTCTCCATATCCAGGGCTGAG
The DNA here is from genome assembly GCA_025055055.1 of Caldilinea sp. Lineage (GTDB taxonomy): Bacteria > Chloroflexota > Anaerolineae > Caldilineales > Caldilineaceae > Caldilinea. Next base: position 5,551 of record JANWYX010000063.1, read on the forward strand.
GTCCGCGCTAGAGAGCAGCAGATGATAGCCTGCGCTGCGCAATTCCTGTTCAACTCCATCGGCGGTCTGCCAAAAATGGGGATTGTGAATTTCCGGCAAGATAAGACCCACCGTCCTAGTGTGACCCGAGCGCAGCGCCTGTGCACGGGCGTCGGGCTCGTAGCCGAGTTCTTCAATCGCAGCCAAAACGCGTTGCCGGGTCGCCTCCGAAATCAGCACCCGTTCATTGGCGACACCGTTCAAGACGTACGAAACGGTCGCCCTCGAAACGCCGGCCAAACGGGCCACATCCGTTTGCGTCGGTTTTTTCATGGTTTTTCAAACGATTTCTATTTACCGGGCTTCAGGAGCAGTAAGCGATTTACACGTATCACGTTACACGTGTAAATTAGCATCTGGATGCTATCACGAATCGAATCGATTGTCAATCGCCAATTTTTTGTGAGTTTTTAGTTGAGTTGACATCATTATGAGTTGCGCTCTTCTTTCTAACCCTCCGAACTGCAACCAATATCCACTGCGACCAAAGTCCCACCATTGCATATTTTTCTAATGTATAATCAACAGCATGAACGTGCGTTCCCTTCGCCTGCGACTCGGCCTGCTCTTTTTCGCTTTCTCGGCGTTGGTGGTCGCCGCCGTCGCAATGACCTACGCCGTCGTCGCCGGCCAGCGCCACGACGCGCTGCTCATCAATCTGGCCGGACGACAACGCATGTTGTCGCAGCAGATGACGTGGCTGGCGCTGGCTGCGCCAGATGATCCGCTGCTCGCCGCCAACCGTCGACGTTTTGCCGAAACGTTGACGGCGCTGGAGCACGGCGGGAGTGCGCTTGCCCCAAGCGGTCAAGGCGTCGAGCTGCCGCCGCCCGATGATCCGGCCGTGCGCGCAGCGTTGGCGGAGGCACGAGAGGCCTGGCTGCGCTTCGACGCCGAGCTGGCGCGCGTCGCATCGGGCGAGGCGGACGCTTTACTGGCGACTGCATCGCTGGTGTTGTTGGATGCGCTGGACAGGGTCGTGGCGCAGTTGGCCGCTCAGGCGGAAGCAAAGGTGCAACGCTTGCAGATCATCCAGGCAGGCTTCCTGCTGGTGGCGTTGCTCTTGCTGGGGATTGGCTATCGGGTCGTCCAGCGCCGCGTGGTGAACCCACTCGCTGCGCTGGGCGCGGCTGCGGCGCGCATGGCCGCCGGCGATCTGCAAACGCAGGCGCCCACCTTCGTCGAGGATGAGCTGCATCGCCTCTCTACGGCGTTCGACGCCCTGCGCGCCGAGGTGCTGACAAGCCAACAACAACTGGAAGCGCGCGTCCGCCAGCGCACGCAGGAGCTGCTCACCGCCTTTGAGTTCAGCCAGGAGATTGCAGCGCAGTTGGAGCTGGAGCGGCTGCTGCGTTCGGTCACCGATCGGGCGCGGGCGCTGATGGCCGGCGACGCAGCCGCCCTCTGCCTGCTCGATCGCGATGCCGCTGTGTTGCAACTGGCCGTCGGCAGTGGCGCCGGCGAAGCCAACCTTCAGCTGCATCAACCGGTCAACGCCGCGCTGCCTCGGCAGGTGATCGGCGAGGGGCGCACGGTGGTGACAGAAACTGCCTGCGCCAGCTGCGGCTTTCTGCGCAGCATGCCCGGCGGGCAGTGCATCGCTACGCCTTTACGCGCCGGCGAGGCCACCCTGGGCGCCCTGTGCGTGGTGCGACCGGCGAAAGTTAATTTCGAGCCGGAAGAGCAGGCGGCGCTTGCCCTGTTGGCCAACGCAGCCGCAGTGGCAATCGTCAACGCCCGGCTGGTGGAGCAGGGGCGCGCCCAGGCGCAACAGAGCGCCATCCAGAGCGAACGGGAACGGCTGGCCGCCGAGCTGCATGACAACTTGGCGCAGACGCTCAGCTTTCTCAATCTTAAGACCGATCAGTTGGAAAACGCCATCGTCCACGATGCAGAGAACGAAGCCGTACAGCTTCTGGCTGAAATGCGCGGGGCAACGCTACGCGCCTACAGCCAGGTGCGCGCAGCGTTGGCCGGCCTGCAAGCCGGCCCCCGTGCGACGGCTGCTCTGGCGACTGACCTGCACGACTGCGTCGTCGAGATGCAGGCGCTGACCGGCCTAACCATCGAGCTGACCATCGAAGACGCCGATGCACTGAGGCTGACGCCGCTGGCCCACCAGCAGGCGCTGCACATCGTGCGCGAGGCGTTGACCAATGCCTGGCGTCACGCCCAGGTGCGCCAGGTAAGCGTACGCGTGCAGCGCATTGCCGACGCCGTGCACCTGACCGTGCGCGACGAGGGCTGCGGCTTCGACCCGATGGCGGTGGATGACAGCGGCCACCTGGGGCTGACCATCATGCGGGCGCGTGCCGAACGCAGCGGCGGAGCGTTGGATGTTCACGCACAGCCCAATGCAGGAACGACCATCGTGGCGACCTTTCCGCTGCACAAGGAGCGATGCGATGAGCCGGTGGCGCTTGTTGCTGGCCGACGACCATGAACTCTTTCGCGCTGGGCTGGCCGGGCTGATCAACAGCCAACCCGACCTGGAAGTGGCGGGCCAGGCGGGCGACGGCTTCGAGGCGCTTAAGCTGGCGCGTGAGCTGCGGCCTGCGCTCATCGTCATGGACATTTCCATGCCCATCTGTGATGGCCTGGAGGCGACCCGTCTCATCCGCGCCACGCCTGAGTTGGCGACGACGCCCATTCTCATGTTGACCGTGCACGAAGAAGATGAAAAGCTTTTCGAGGCGGTCAAAGCGGGCGCAAACGGTTACATGCTCAAGAGCAGCAACGCTGCGGAGTTTCTGCGCGGGGTGCGAGCTGCGCTCAACGGCGAGGCGATCCTGCCCTCGCGGCTGGCGGCGAGGCTGATGGGCGAATTTGCGCGACTGGCCGCCCAGGTGGATGCAGTCGCCGCCGCAGCAGGAGGCGTCGCTGCCGAAGAGGAGCTGACATGGCGAGAGCGCGAAGTGCTGGGGTGGCTTGCGACCGGCGCCAGCGACAGCGAAATCGCCGAACGGCTGACGCTCAGCGTCCACACCGTGAAGACCCACGTGCGCCACATCCTGGCCAAACTGCACGCCGTTAACCGCCGGGCGGCGGTCTCTGAAGCCAAACGTCGCGGCTGGCTCCCCTCCTCTCCCTCCACGAATTAATTCGTTTTGGGCGTCCTGCTTCCATATCTCCTTCTTTTTTCCCGCCCACCCTCATGGCTCGAGGGATGCACAGGCTGGTTCATGCTTTCTATACTGCCCATAGGCTCTTTTGAAAATTCATCGGCGTCAGGGTCAAGCGGCCATGTCCAAAGCGCTCGTTATCGGCGATTCGCTCTTTGCGGAAGCGGTGGCTCACCTGCTCGAGCAGCATGGATTTGAAATTGCGACGGCGATCACCGTGCAGGGCGCCCTCCAACGCCTCGGCGAGCGTCCGCCGGACCTAGCGATCGTGATCGGAGAGACGCCCGACCTGTGCGCGCTGTTGCGCGTCCACCCCGATCTGCCCATCTTGCGCGCCAACCTAGACGCCGATGATCTGCGCCTGATCCGCAGTGAACGCATCAACGCCCGCGTGGAAGACTTGCTGTCCGCCATTCAGTCTCTTTTTAGGAGGAGGTGAATTTATGCCGCGTTTGTCTCGTCGAAGTTTCCTCAAGCTTTCCGGCGGCGCTGCGCTGTCGCTCGCCTTCGTGGGAACGCCGTTGGAGTGGCAGGCGCTGCAGCCGGTGAACGTAGACAACCCGCTGGCTATGTATCCCAACCGCAACTGGGAGCGCGTTTACCGGGACCAATACCGCTACGACTCATCCTTCACCTTCGTCTGTTCGCCTAACGACACCCACGCCTGTCGGCTGCGCGCGTTCGTACGCAACGGCGTCATCCTGCGCTGCGAGACTAACTACGACGTCGAGCGCTACAGCGACCTCTACGGCAACAAGGCCACGGCCCACTGGCACCCGCGCGGCTGCAAGAAGGGCCAGACCTTCCATCGTCGCGTCTACGGGCCGCACCGGCT
>JANWYX010000083.1 GCA_025055055.1 Caldilinea sp.
CCGGTCTCCACCGTCGCAGCAACCACCCTTGAGGAGGCAATGATGACCGAAGCAATCGAACCTGTTGCAAGCAGTCCGGGCGCTGCACTCCCCATGCCGACGCAACCACCCATGGCGATGGACCCGGAGCTGTACGACGCCTGGCGCAAGCACGTCGAACGCGGCTTTGAGAACAACAACCGCATGTTCGACCGCACGCTGAACGCCTTTATGTATCCCTATTGGTTGACCGTGGGCATGTACGTGGTGCTCTTTCTTGTCGGCGTTGGCGCGTTGATTGTGGCCGCGCGGCTGAGCTTTGAGAGCGGCAAGGAGATGTATACGCTGCTCTTCGGCGGCGTCGGCGTCGTGGCATTTCTAACCTTCTTCCTGACGCGGCCCTTGCAGGCGCTGGAGGAGAACTTGCAGTTCATCACCTGGCTCGGCCTGATCTACAACACCTATTGGACGCGGCTGGCCTACATCACCAACCAGGAGTCAGTCCAGCAGGAAGTAGAGGCCGCCACCACCGATTCCATCAAAAAGCTAAAGGACCTCCTGGACACTCATGCAGAACGCAGCAGCAAACGCCCGGGGCTGCGATGAAACGGGATGCGGGGTGCGTAAAGGGTTGCTCGCGGGCACGTCTTTCGATCGGATTTCGGAAAAACGAGCCGTCTTCGTCCAGCTCGATGACGCCGGTCAGGACTGCATTGAAGAGAGCAAAGATGAACCCGCCGAGCAACCCGCCCAAAAGATCGACTGCAAAACCCGGCAGCAGCCACGCCGTTGGCCAGAGGGCAAAGGCATCGCCTGTTGCACCATTCTGGGGTGTTCCGAGTAAATCAAGGAGAGATCACAGCCAATTCTTCATCGCCTGCGAAACAAACAGTAGAGGAATTTTTGTTCTGTCCCAAAAGGGGTGCGATGCCTTTCGGGGAGGCTCTCCACGGGTTCAAAGTCGATGCAAAACTCCTGCTGCAGGCGCTCGGCGCTGTAGCGCATCACCTCCAGCCCGCTGCAGCGTTCAGGGCCGTCCTGGGCGAAGGTCGCAAGGATGAGGCTCCCACCGCTTCGAACGGCGCGACGTGCATTCTCGATGTAACGCCGGCGATCGGCAGGTTGCGTCAAAAAGTGAAAGACGGCGCGGTCATGCCAGAGGGCATAGGCTCGTGCGGGCAAAGTCGTCTGTGTGACATCTGCCTCGATCCAGGTCACCTGCGCCGCGCGTTCGCCGAGACGTTCACGTGCAAGCTCCAGCGCCTTCGCCGCAATATCCAGAACGGTGATCTGTTGAAAGCCTGCGGCGAGCAGATCGTCGACAAGCGTCGAAGTGCCGCCGCCTACGTCGATGATTGGATCGCTCTTTTGAACCCCTGCGCGGCGAATCAAGACTAATGAGAGCTGCGCATGCTCTTGATACCAACTGACTTGCGTCGGCGCTTTGCGCGCATAGAGCTGCTCCCAGTAGGTTTTGGCGTTCATACGGTTTATCCCCGGAGGCTGCTCATTTTTCGGTTCATGGGCTGCATTCGTCGCTATCTTCCGGGCAAGAAGCCTCGGATGGTGGATGTCCCGTTGTTTTCCGATCAGAATACCACACTTTTGGAGACTTTTGGAGCATGACGGCGCGCAAGTCATTTTGGCCGAAGCGGCTGTCTGTGATGTAATTTCTCCAGCAACCCGTTTGTTTGAATTTAAGGACGCACCCATGACCGAAGCCTACATCTACGACGCCATCCGCACCCCGCGCGGGCGAGGCAAGGAGGACGGCGCACTGCACTCCGTCAAGCCGGTCGATCTGCTGGCGACGCTCTTCCGCGCGCTGCAGGAGCGCAACCACCTGGACACAGCGCAGGTCGATGACATCGTGCTCGGCTGCGTGACGCCGATCGGCGAACAGGGTGGCAACATTGCGCGCGCCGCCGCACTCTACGCAGGCTGGGACCTCGACGCACCGGGTATGCAGATCAATCGCTTCTGCGCCTCCGGCCTAGAGACGGTCAACCTCGCCGCCATGAAGGTGCGCTCCGGCTGGGAAGAGCTGGTGGTGGCCGGCGGCGTGGAGTCGATGTCGCGCGTGGCGATGGGCAGCGACGGCGGCCCCATGTACGAAGACCCGCGCGTGAGCAGCGCCATCGGCTTCGTGCCTCAAGGCATTGGCGCCGATCTGATCGCCACGCTGGAAGGCTTTTCCCGCGAGGAGCTCGACCGCTATGCGCTGGAGTCGCAGCGCCGCGCTGCCCGCGCTGCGCAGGAAGGGCGCTTCTGCTCTCTCATCCCCGTGTGCAACGAAGCGGGGGAGGTGATCCTGGCGCACGACGAACACATCCGCCCTAACACCACGCTGGAAGGGCTGGCCGCGCTCAAGCCCGCCTTCGCCCGCATCGGCGAGGCGCATTTCGACGCCGTTGCCCTGGCCAAGTATCCACAAGTGCGCAAGATCGAGCACGTCCACACTGCGGGCAACTCTTCCGGCATCGTGGACGGCGCGGCGTTGGTGCTGGTCGGCTCCAAGGCGGCGGGCGAGCGGCTAGGATTGCGTCCGCGGGCGCGCGTGCGCGCCGCTGCGCTGGTGGGCACAGAGCCGACGATCATGCTCACAGGGCCGGGGCCGGCGTCGCAGAAGGCGCTGAGACAGGCCAGGATGAGCATCGACGACATCGACCTGATCGAAGTCAACGAGGCGTTCGCTGCGGTCGTGCTGCGCTTCCTGCGCGACATGGGACTGGAAGATACAGAAAAGGTCAACGTCAACGGCGGCGCCATCGCCATGGGGCATCCGCTTGGCGCAACCGGCGCCATGCTGCTCGGCACGGCGCTCGACGAGCTGGAGCGCACCGGCAAAGGAACGGCGCTCATCACGCTCTGCGTAGGCGGCGGCATGGGCATCGCAACCATCATCGAAAGAGTGTAGTTCCAGGAGGCCGACGCACATGCGACGAACTCTCTACCAAGACGAGCACTTGATGTTCCGCGACGCCTTTCATCGCTTCCTGGAGAAAGAAATTTTGCCCTATCACGAACAGTGGGAGCACGATGGCATCGTGCCGCGCGAGGTGTGGCGCAAGGCGGGTGCTCTGGGCTTCCTATGCTTCGAGGCGCCGGAGGAGCTGGGTGGTCTCGGCGAGAGCGATTATCGCTACCACGCCGTCATCGCCGAGGAGTTGGCCTATCACGGCGCGACAGGCGTCGGCTTCGGGTTGCACAGCAGCATCGTGCTGCCCTACATCCTGCGCTATGGAACGCCGGAGCAGCAGCGGCGCTGGGTTCCGCGTATGGTCAGCGGCGAGTGGATCGGCGCCATTGCCATGACCGAGCCGGCCGCCGGCAGCGACCTCGCCGGCATTCGCACCACGGCCATCCGCCAGGGCGATTGTTACCTCGTCAACGGACAAAAGACCTTCATCACCAACGGCATCAACAGCGACCTCGTAGTCACCGTCGTCAAGACCGATCCATCGCAACGGCACAAAGGCATCAGCCTGCTGGTGATCGAGCGCGGCATGGAGGGCTTCACGCGCGGGCGCAATCTCGAGAAGATCGGGCTGAAGGCGCAAGACACCGCCGAACTCTTCTTCGATAACGTGCGCGTGCCCGTCGCCAACCTGCTCGGCGAGGAGGGCAAGGGCTTCTACTATCTGATGGAACGGCTGCCCCAGGAGCGGCTCGACATCGCCGTGACGGCCGTGGCCGCTTGCGAAGCCGCGCTCGAGATGACCCTGCGCTACTGCAAGGAGCGCACCGCCTTTGGTCAGCCGATCGGCAGTTTTCAAAATTCTCGTTTCAAACTGGCGGAGATGAAGACCGAGATCGAAATCGCGCGCGTCTTCGTCGACCGCTGCATCGAGGCGCTCAACGCAGGCGAGTTGACCGCCGAAGAGGCGGCAATGGCGAAATGGTGGACGACCGACCTGCAAAAGCGCGTGATGGACGAGTGTCTACAGCTACACGGCGGCTACGGCTACATGCTCGAGTACCCGATCGCCAAATTCTACCTTGACGCACGCGTCCAGGCCATCTACGGCGGCACCAACGAGATCATGAAAGAGGTGATCGGCCGAGGCATGGGATTGTAAGGTCTCGTAATGTCGGACTCTATCGCCTTTGAAGAAGAATTCCGTAAGTTTCTCCGGCAAAGACACGCTCGCTTCATCGACCAGACGCGCAGCTATCACGACGCCGACTTCGCGCTCATGCTCTCCGATGGCGCCCGCTTTGCGCTCGAAGTCAAAGAGAAGCGTCAGCCCTATGCTGCCTCCGCCTGGCCCACGAGCACGCCGGAGCCCCACATGTTCATCTTGGACGACCTCACGGTGCGCAAGTGCCTGGGCTTCGCCCCACGTGCCGGCGTAGCGATCAAGGACATCGTCGGCAAGCGCTATGTCTTCTTTTCGGTGATCGATCTGGCCTTGATGCCGCGCGTGCGCGTCAACCGGCGCATCGAACGCAACCGGCCCGACCTCAAGGGCAAGTGGATCGTCGATCTGCGCAACGGCGGGCAGGCCGCCACCCTCGAGGAGCTGCTCGGTCACATCCAGAACTATCTTGCCAACCTGCACAGCATCCTCTACGAATTCCATCCTTGCTACGGCGACTACGTTGGCGAAACCGTCGGCGACGGCGGGATCACACGACGACCGGAGCACTGGACGCACGACGTGCGCAACAGCCGCGGAAATGCAGGCTGAACGGTTGCGCCGCCCGGACACAACATAACGCCTAGCAGATTGAACCGCCCTACAAACAAATGCCGGGCGAGTTTTCGGTTGGCGTTTGTTATTTTAGGAACAGTGCAAGCGCCTTTCTCTTCAACAGCGTTGTTCAACCATCAACGCGTAATCAGCGGTCGTCGTAGTAGGGTGAAAAGGCAACAGAGCAACGGAGAATTGGCAACCCACATCCATCCAACCATCTTAACTTGCCATCCAACCATTGCTTTGTTCGAGGAGGCTTCTGTTTCATGGCGGAGCTTATCAAAGTCTCCAGTCACTCGCGGCCCACCGCTGTAGCCGGCGCCATTGCAGGCATGATGCGCGAGGAGGGATTTGCGGAAATGCAGGCGGTCGGCGCCGGCGCCCTCAACCAGGCCATCAAAGCCGTGACCATCGCCCGAGCGTATCTGCAACAGGACGGCATCGACCTGGTCATTGTTCCCAGCTTTACGACGGTGACCATCGAAGGCGTAGAGCGCACCGGAATTCGTATCGCCATCTTTCCGAGACCGGCGTCACTGATTGCGCCAGAGGAGGATCATACAAGACGTTGAGCGAAGGGATAAGATGCAAGAGCAAAAGACTTGCGTCCTCTTCCGGGAAGCTTCCGACCTCCCGGAAGAGGACGGCTGAATCGAAGGGCAGCCACTGCCCTTCGTAAGTCACCCCACAGCCGCTAGCCGAGCAAGCGCAATATCAGCCCCTCGTTGCCCACGACGTAGAGGGCGCGCAGCCGCACCTTGCCGCTACTTTCCATGCCGGTGCTCAGGAGAATCTCCGCCTCCCGCCCCAATTGACTGAAGTCGAGCCGATGGGTAGAGTCGGCGAAGTTGAGGACAATGAGGAGCCGATCGTCGCCGTAGGTGCGTGTGTAGGCGAAAATGTTGTCCACGCCGGCGTCCACCGAGACGTAGTCGCCCACCATCAGCGCCGGCGTAGATTGGCGCAGCGTCGTCAGCGCTCGGAAAAAGGAGAGCATCGATTTCGGATCGCGACTTTGCACGGCGACGTTGCGCCGGGCGTAGTCCGCCGCAAGGGGAAGCCAAGGTTGCACGCCTGGGGCGGTGAAGCCGGCGTTGGGCGAATCGTCCCATTGCATGGGCGTGCGTTCGGGATCGCGACCGACGATGTGCGCGATCTCCGGCTGGTTGACGGCCGGCGGGTCTTGCACGAACTCGGGCGGGATGGGCACGTCTTCCATGCCGATCTCGTCGCCGTAATAGCAGGTGGGTGTACCGCGCAGGGTGAGCAGCAGCATGTTGGCGACGCGCACTTGCGCCGCGCCCACGCGCGTCGCCAGTCGATGCTGATCGTGATTGCCGAGCACCCAGTTTGGCCACGCGCCGGGCGGCAAGTCCGCCTCGTATTGGTCGACCAGGCGGCGTACCGTCTGCGCCTCCCAGGGTGCCAGGATGAGCTGAAAGTTGAACGGCAAATGACACTCGTCTAGGTTGGCGCCATAGTAGGTCATCAGCTCCTTGTTGGGCAAATAGATCTCGCCCACCATCATGCGGTCGTCGTATTCGTCAAGCAGGCGGCGCATGCGGCGGATGATCTCGTGCACCTCCGGCTGGTTTTGCGTGTAGATGTGCAGCAGACGATTGTGCGGGTTGACGCCGTCCCAGTCTGGATTGGGCGGTTCATCGCGGAAGAGCGCGTCTTTGATCAGCAGCCAGATCACGTCGACGCGGAAGCCGTCCACGCCCCGGTCAAGCCAAAAGCGCATCTGCTCGAGCATCGCCTCCAGCACCTCCGGGTTGCGATAGTTCAGCTCCGGCTGCTGTTTGACGAATTGATGCAAATAGTATTGGCCGGTGCACTCGTCGTAGGTCCACGCCGGACCGCCGAAAAAGCTCAGCCAGTTGTTGGGCGGACCGCCGTCGGGCGCAGGATCGCGCCAGATATACCAGTTGCGCTTAGGGTTGTCGCGACTGCTGCGGCTTTCAAGGAACCAGGGATGCTCATCCGAGGTGTGGTTGGGTACCAGGTCAAGGATGAGCTTCATCCCACGTGCATGCACCTCCGTCAGCAGCCGGTCGAAGTCATCGAGCGTCCCGAACATTGGATGAATGGCGCAGTAGTCGGAGACGTCGTAGCCGAAGTCATGCATCGGCGACGGGTAGATCGGCGAGATCCAGATGGCGCCGACGTTCAAGCTCTGCACATAGTCCAGGCGTCGGAGGATGCCGGGCAGGTCGCCGACGCCGTCGTTGTTGCTGTCCTGAAAGGAGCGCGGGTAAATCTGATAGATGATGGAAGTCTGCCACCATTTATAGCCGGGGATTTGCATGGAAGATCCTCCTTTAAATCGGTGGGCGTCGGTTTAGCGAATCGGCGCATGATAGCGCGCCACGATCGACTGACCGGCCGGGCTGAGCACAAAATCGATAAAGCGCCGCACCTGGCCGCTCGGTGGACCGGACGTAATCAGATAGAGCGGCTGGATCAGCGCATACTGCTGCTGGGCGATCATCTCTCGAGTGGGATAGCGACCCTCGAGTTCGATTACCTTTACCGGCGGTGACTCTCCGCTGCGCTGCGTGCGGGTCGGCGTCTCGCCGGGAATCCAATCGACTACGTGCGAGCGGGAAACATACCCAATGGCAGTCGGATGCCGCGCCACGTAATCCACCACGTACTGACTGCCCGGCATCACGACTGCGGTCAATGCCATGCGCTCGTCGCCCATCACGCGCTCCTCGAAGAGGATACGGGCGCCGGCGCCGTCCTCGCGGCTGACCAGCACAATTTCGCCGGCGTCGCCGCCGAGCGCTTGCCAATTGAGAACGCGACCGCTGTAGATGTCGCGCAACTGCACGAGGGAGAGTGCAGAAAGGTTGTTGCTGGGGTGAACAATGATGGCCAGAGCGTTCAGGCCGATCGGCGTGCGCACCAGACGCTCATCCCCAGGTGGGGCAGGGCGGCCCGCCTCTGGGTCGGGCGGAAAGAGGGTGCTGGCGGCGATGTCGTAGCGACCGGCGCGAATTGCTTCCTCGCCTAGCGTGCTGCCGCCTCCGCGCAGGTCGAAGAGGACGTTAGGATGCTGCCGCGAATATTCTTCGGTCAGTGCGCGCAGCACCGGCTCCATCGCCGACGAACCGCCGATCACGATCGTCACCGGCGGCGGCGCAGCGACGTTCACCTCCTCGCAACCTGCGATCGGCGCCGCAACAAGCAGCAACAGCGCTATCACAACGATCAGACGACAGCTCATCGCAGATAACTTAAAACGATCGTCAGCAGCCCCAATCCAAGACAGTAGACGCTAAAAATGTACAGGGTGCGCGTGCGCAGATACCGCAACAAAAAGTGGATTGCAAGCACGCCGCTGATGGCCGAGGCCGCAAAGCCGACTACAATCGGCGCCAGCCCATCCGTGAGCATAGCGGCGTCCGTCCGCATCACCTTCACGATTTGCAGCAGGCCTGCGCCGAAAAATGCCGGAGACCCGAGCAAGAAGCTGAAGCGCGCCGCCTGGTCGCGGCGGACGCCGACGCCTAGCCCGGCGGCGATCGTGCTTCCGCTGCGACTCACTCCAGGAAGGAGCGCAATGGCCTGTGCTGCGCCGATCACAATGGCATCCAACCAGGTCATCTGCTCCAGTGTGCGGCCTGCGCCACTGCGCCACCGTGTGACCTGCTCGCTCACGAAAAGCAAAGCCGCCGTCACCAGCAGAAAAAAGCCCACTCCCGGCGGATTGAGAAACATCGCTTCCAGCGGTTCTTCGAAGATCAGCGCAGCGATGACGGCAGGAAGGGTACCGACGATGATGAACCAGGCCACGCGCGCGTCTGCATCGGCCAGGGTACGCTGCACTATGCTCAAAAACCAAGCGCGGATCATGGCCAGAAAATCGCGCCAGAAGACGACGAAGATCGCCACCAGCGTGCCCCAATGCAGCATGGTGTCAAATAACAACGAAGGCTTTTCCCATCCCAGCAACCATGGCGCAATCACCAGATGGCCGCTGCTGCTGACCGGAATAAATTCTGTGGCGCCCTGGAGAATGCCCAGGATGAGCGCTTGAAGAATGTTAGGTGACTCGTTCACAGTTGTTCTCGCTTTGCCTGGCGCAGCGCGCGCTGCTCATGACGTTTGGCCTGGTCGGTGATGCGGAAGCGCCGGTGAAACTGTTCTCGGAACGCCGCAAAGCGGCCTGCTTCGATGGCCGCCCGAATCTGACGCATCAGATCGAGCATGAAATGGACGTTGTGAATCGTCCCTAGCCGCAGCGCGCTGATCTCCCCGGCTTTGTAGAGATGGCGTAAATAGGCGCGGCTGAAGGTTCGGCACGTGTAGCATGTGCAGTCTTCCTGCACCGGTCGCGGGTCTTCGGCGTACTGGGCGTTGCGCATGTTCATGCGGCCGTCAGGCGTCAACAGCTGTCCATTGCGGGCGATGCGCGTCGGCAACACGCAGTCAAAGAAGTCGACCCCGCGCGCCACTGCCTCAACGATATCTTCCGGCGCGCCCACGCCCATCAGATAGCGCGGCTTGTCTATAGGCAGGGCCGGACAGGTGAAGTCGAGCGTTGCATACATCTGCTCCTTCGTCTCACCCACCGCCAGCCCGCCGATGGCGTAGCCGGGGAAATCGAGCCGGCGCAGAAACTCAGCGCTTTGCAGGCGCAGATCCTCGAAGATGCCTCCCTGCACGATGCCGAAGAGTGCCTGATCTTTCCTGCAATGCACAGCCTTACAGCGCTCGGCCCAGCGGTGCGTGCGCGCCAACGCCTCCTCATTGTAGGTGCGGTCGAGCGGCGGCGGGCATTCGTCGAGCACCATGGCGATGTCCGCCCCCAGCGCTTGCTCGATCTCCATCACCTTCTCCGGCGTGAAGTGATGCAGCGAGCCGTCGATGTGGCTGCGAAAGATGACGCCCTCCTCGTTCAACCTGCGACTGTCGGCGAGGCTGAAGACCTGATAGCCGCCTGAATCGGTGAGAATAGGTCGATCCCAGGCCATGAACGCATGGAGGCCGCCCATTCGCTCAACCAGGCGATGGCCCGGACGCAGGTAGAGGTGATAGGTGTTTGCAAGAACGAGCTCGACGCCCGCCTCATGCAGGTCGCGCGGCTCTAAGGTCTTCACGTTCGCCTGCGTGCCCACCGGCGCAAAGGCGGGCATTTGAAGCGGTCCATGAGGCGTGTGAAAGACGCTGCGTCGCGCCTGTCCGTCTACGCAGAG
>JANWYX010000099.1 GCA_025055055.1 Caldilinea sp.
GGAGCGATTCACTTCCAGCACCGTCACCTGCGGGTCTCGACGCGTGACGCGCACGCTGACATTGTGTTCACCGACCCCCAGACCGGTAAGGTCCAACACGGCGCGAAAGTCGTTGGCGCGCATGGTGTTCCAAGACGAGCGTGGCGCTCGCAATTCGAGGGTCACCGTTTCTCCACTCAGGTCCTGAACAAGTTCTAACCCTTCGCCCAGACCTACAACCGTCAGAGGAATGGGTGTATCGAATTCCTGAACAATCAGCGGATTTTCCTGGTTGATCGCGATCAGCCAGACCACAATCGCCAGAAGCGCCGAAACGAGCAACGTTCCGAAGTCGGCGACCTGAAAGGAGGGACGGCGTCGCGTGCGGCCGGATGCAGGCGCGCTGACTCCTGGGGATGCGGCTCCTTGCCGCTGTTGGTCTGTCAACTGCTCAGACGCATGGCTGTGTCCATGCGTCGGTTTTTGCTCCACCATTCTCTGCGCACCTGTTTCCCGGAAAGTGCCGGCCCTTCCGGCCCATCAGGGCAGAGGAAAGGCTTACCTACCTTCATGTCTACCTAACTTCATGTCGATGTCTAAAGCTCAGTCCACAAGCGTTCAGTCCGCAAGCGTATTGGAGTAGTAGTCGCTCAAGATGCTGCGCAGGCGATTGCTGTCGACCCGCACGATGCGGCCGTTGCGCGCCACGGAGATGCGCCCTGTTTCCTCGGAGACGACGATCACCAATGCGTCGGATTGTTCTGTGACGCCGATGGCCGCCCGATGTCGCGTTCCCATCTGTGTGTCGGCCAACTCGCGATCGGTCAGAGGCAACACACAGGAGGCGGCCAGCAGCCGATTGCGACGCACCACCACCGCCCCATCATGTAAAGGGGTGTTCGGGTAAAAGATTGTGTTCAACAGCTCGGACGACACTTCTGCATCCAACAACACGCCGCTATCGACGATTTCGGCCAGGCCGGTGACGCCCTCAAAAACGATCAAGGCGCCATGACGCCGCTGCGAGAGCCACTCAACCGATTTGACGAACTCGGCGATCAGGCTCTGCACCTCGCTCGTATCCCCGCGCCGCATCCATAACGGCGCGGAGCGCCCAATGCGTTCCAGGGCGCGCCGCAGCTCCGGCTGAAAGATCACCGGAATGGCGAAGAGCACCATCGGCGCAGTGGTGCGCATCAACCAGTTGAACGCCGGCAGGTCAATGGTCTGCCCCAGGACGGCGAAAATGATGATGAAGAGCAACACCCCGCGCACAAGCTGCACCGCCCGCGTGCCGCGAAAGAGCCGGAAGAGGCCGTAGAAAATCAGCGTCACCAAGGCGACGTCGAGCAGGCTCTGCCATGAAGAAAGCCGACTGAGGGAGGCGAAAACGTCCGTCATACGACCCTATTTCAAAGGAATCCCTATTTCAAAGGAATATTGCCAAGCAGATGCGCCAACAGCGCCTTCTGCGCATGCAGCCGGTTGTGCGCCTGTGGAAAGAGCACGCTGTTGGGGCCGTCGGCAACCGCATCTGTAATCTCTTCTCCGCGATGTGCAGGCAGACAATGCATGACCAACACGTCGTCATTGCCGGTGCGGGCCACCAGATCGCGATTGACCTGGTAGGGCGGGAAGATGCGCAGGCGCTCCTCGCGCTCACTCTCCTGCCCCATGCTCGTCCACACATCGGTGTAGAGCACGTCGACGCCTTCCACACCGTTCAGGTCTTCGGTAACAACGACGTTGGCGTTCGATTCGGCCACGACCTTCGGATCCGGCGCGTAGCCTTTAGGGGAGATGATGCGCACGTTCATGCCGACCTTGCCCGCTGCCATGATCAGGCTGGCCGCAACATTGTTGCTGCCGTCGCCGACAAAGGCCAGCGTCAACCCTTCGAGTTTTCCTAACTGCTCCCAGATCGTGAAGACGTCGGCGAGCGCCTGGCAGGGATGGCTGAAATCGCTCAGCCCGTTGATCACCGGCACGGTCGCCCATTGGGCCAACTGAACGATGTGATTGTGGTCGAAGACGCGCGCCATGATGCCGTCGCAGTACCCGCTCAACACGCGTGCGACGTCGGCGATGCTCTCTCGTTGCCCCAGCCCGACTTCCTGAGGGCTCAGATAGAAGGCGTAGCCGCCCAACTGCACCATACCCATTTCGAAGCTGACGCGCGTGCGCAGGCTCGGCTTTTGAAAGAGCAACGCCAGCGACTTTCCGGCCAGGATCGGCGCATTCTGACCGAGACGGTTGCGCTCCTCTTTCAACTCGCGCGCCAGGCGCAACAATCCCCAAAACTGGTCGGAGGTCACATGTTGCAGGTCAACAAAATCAGAAAGAGCAGGAATGACAGCGCTCATGATGCAAACGATCCTTTTTTATTGATGCTCAATTTCATGTTTTTCGTTACTCTGCCACGACCGGATTGCGAATCGCGCCCAACCCTTCGACCTCGACCGTCATCACGTCTCCGGGCTTTACCGGCCCCACGCCGGAAGGAGTGCCGGTGAGGATCAAATCGCCGGGCTCGAGCGTCATAAAGCGTGCGATGTACGCAATGATCTGCGGGATGGAATAAATCATCCAGGACGTGACGCCTTGCTGGCGCACTTCCCCATTGACCAGACAGCGCACCGTGCGATCGGTCGGATCGAACGTTGTGTCGATCCACGGGCCAACCGGAGCAAAGGTGTCGAAGCCTTTGGCCCGTGTCCACTGACCATCCTTCTTTTGAAGATCGCGTGCGGTGACGTCGTTGGCGACTGTGTAGCCGAACACATAGTGCAGTGCGTCCGCCGCCGCCACACGACGACAGCGCCTTCCGATGACAACGGCCAGCTCCGCTTCATGATCCACGCGCTCGCTGCACGACGGATAGACGACGGGTTGGTCGGGCCCGATGACGCTGGAAGGCGGTTTGAGAAAGATCAACGGCTCAGGTGGCACTTCGTTGCCCAGCTCTGCAGCATGTTCGGCGTAATTGCGCCCGACGCAGGCGATCTTGCTCGGCGTCACCGGCGCCAACAGTCGCACTTCATCGAGATGATAGCAGGCTCCCATGAGCGTCGGTCTGCAGACGCCTGAGCAATCGTAGTCGCAATAGGG
>JANWYX010000240.1 GCA_025055055.1 Caldilinea sp.
CAGGGGCGCAAGATGAGCAAAAGCCTGGGCAACGCGCTCGACCCGCTCGACCTGATCGACGAGTACGGAGCCGACGCGCTGCGCTTCACGCTGCTCACCGGCAGCACACCGGGCAACGACCTCAAGCTCAGCGTCAGCCGCATTGAGGCGAACCGCAATTTCGCCAACAAGATTTGGAATGCCGCCCGATTTGTAGTCATGAAATTGCAGGATGCCGAGCTGCCGATTGATTTCAGCGATCCACACAGCCCCACCTATCACTTGCCCAAGCGCAGCTTGCTTGGGCTGGCCGACCGCTGGATTCTCAGCCGCTTCGAGAGCGTGCGTCGCGACGTCAACCGGCTGATCGAAAGCTGGCAGATCGGCGAAGCCGGCCGCCAACTCTACGAGTTTCTGTGGAGCGAATATTGCGACTGGTACATCGAGGCGTCCAAGGTGCGCCTGGCCGATGCTCAGAGCGCTGAAGCGCAGGCCACACGCCAGGCGCTGGCCTACGTGCTCGAACGCACGCTGCGTCTGCTCCATCCCTATATGCCCTTTGTGACAGAGGCGATCTGGCAGAATTTGCCGGGGATGGCGGGCGACGGCAGGTCGATCATGGTGATGCGCTGGCCGGAGGAAAGCGGCCAACGCGATCCCGAAGCGGAAGAGCAGTTCACGCGACTGCAAGAGGTGATCCGTGGTATCCGCAACGTGCGCACCGAATATGACGTGCCGGCGGCGCGGCGCATCGCAGCGCTCTTCAGCGCAGGGGAATACGCCAACCTCATCAAGGACAACCTTCCCGTGATTGCGGCGCTGGCACGCTTAGAACCGAACGAGACGGTAATCGCAGCCGAATTGACGCCCCCCGGCAAAGCGGCCACGCTCGTCGCAGGCGGCCTCACCGTCTATTTGCCGCTCGCCGGCCTGATCGATCTAGAGGCGGAGCGCAGGCGCATCCAGGCCGAACTAGAAAGCATCGACCGCCAGATCCAGCGCATTGAGGCCTCGTTGCGCAACGACGCTTTCCTCTCTAAGGCGCCGGCACACGTGTTAGAGCGCGCGCGAGCGCGACTTGCAGAACTTCAGGAGCGCCGCAATCAGCTCGTCGAGCGCTCCGCCGAGCTTGCGGAATGAAATGATTTCGCCTTCCTACCGGCCATAGAAGGCCGTAGCGCCGCTGTCTCCTTCCTCTTCCGGTAGATCATGAGCTACCCGGAAGAGGAAGGCAGAGACTTCATAAGCCTCCACGCAACATAAGTCTCCACGCAACATAAGTCTCCACGCAAACTCCTTAGAAGGCACGCAGCGGGTGAAGTCTTCTTGAAGCATTTCCTTCCGGGAAGTTTGCCGGAATGGAACTAATCGATTCCGGCAACCTACGGATCGGCTCGTAGGTGCACTTCTTGGAATTCCCCAAGACCCCGGCGGCCCACCGAAAAGCGCGGCAGAGTAACCGCACCCACCTGCCCTCACCCTCCTCACCATTGCGCCCTCAATCCGTTCTCTCGATTGCAGGGTTCAGCTGTGCAACTTCCACTCATTTCATTACACTCATCTGTTAAACGTATGGTGAACGCCCGTAAGGTGCATTTGACAGATAGTCCTCTTTATGCAAAAATCGAAAGCAAATGAAAGTGATTGAAGATAATCGCAAATTCGCTGACGCAATCGACGATCTGTACCTGGCCGAGCGAAGACGCGCCATCGTGGAGCTGGTTCAGACGCAAGGTCGCGTCGCCGTCACCGAGCTCAGCCAACGTTTCGGTGTTTCGGAAGTGACCATTCGCGCCGACCTGCAGGCTCTGGCCGAGCAGAAGCTGCTGATGCGCACGCACGGCGGCGCCGTCAAGATGGACAACGACCTCGGCGAAATGGCCTTGACCCTGCGCCGGCAGCGGCAGGTCAAAGAGAAGAGCCGCATCGGACAAGCGGGCGCCGAGCGCATTGAGGACGGCGACGCCGTCTTTTTGGATTCGAGCAGCACCTCGCTGGCGATCGCTCACCATCTCAAGCAACGGCGTTACGTCACCGTCGTCACCAACAGCCTGGAGGTGGTACGCGAGTTGTTCGACGCACCGGGCGTGGATGTCGTGTTGGTGGGCGGCGCCTTACAGCGCGAAACAGCTTCCTTCATCGGCGCGCATGGTCTGGCGGAGGTCGCCAAATTTAATCTGCAAAAAGGCTTCTTTGGGGCGCACGGCATCGATCTGGTTGCAGGACTGACCGACGTCAGCCCCGACGAGGCGGCGGTCAAGCGCCCAATCGCAGCGATGTGTCGCCAAGTGATCGCCGTGCTCGACGCCACGAAGTGGGGGCGGGTCGGCGTCGCTTCTTTCGCCGGCCTCGACCAGGTGAACGCCGTTATTACCGACGCAGGCGCTCCCGGCGAGCTGGTGGCGGCCTTGCGCACCAGGGGGATCGAAATCATCGTCGTTTGACGCAACTGCGGAATTGAACAATATAAAGACATAAAATTTGCGACAAAGGCCATAACGTGAAGTTAACCAAATCCTGGTACACTTGGGCGATATGAAAACAACGATCGTTCAAGAACTTCACGGAGCAGAAAGATGAAACAATACAAAAATTACTTAATGGATATGGATGGCGTGCTCGTGCGGGGCAGGACGCCGATTCCCGGCGCCCAGCGCTTCATCGACGCCTTAAACGAGCGCGGCGTCCCCTACCTTGTGTTGACCAACAATCCGATGTACACCCCGCGCGATCTGGCGCACCGTTTGCAGACCGTGGGACTGCACGTCCCCAGTGAACGTATTTTCACTTCGGCGATCGCCACGGCGCGCTTTTTGCAGAGACAGCGCCCCAACGGCAAGGCGTTCGTGATCGGCGAAAGCGGCCTCACCGACGCCATCCACAGCGTCGGCTACGTGATGACCGAGACGGAGCCGGATTACGTCGTGCTGGGTGAAACGCACGGCTACAATATCGCCCAGATCACCAAGGCGGTGCGTTTAATTGCTGCCGGCGCGCGCTTTGTGGCAACCAACCCGGATCCGTCCGGGCCTACGGAAGACGGCATCATGCCGGCCTGTGGAGCCATGGCGGCCTTGATCGAAAAAGCGACCGGCGTGTCGCCCTACTTCGTGGGCAAGCCGAACCCGTACATGATGCGCAGCGCGCTCAACTTCCTGGGCGCCCATTCCGAGGAGACAATCATGATCGGCGACCGCATGGACACCGACATCGTCGGCGCGGTCAGCAGCGGCCTGGACACTGCGCTTGTGCTCACCGGCGTCACGCGCCGCGAAGAGATCGACCGCTTCCCATATCAGCCGACCTATGTCTTGGAGTCGATCGGAGATGTTGAGTTGTAGCGGGAGGCGATTTGCAGAGGTGCTGCATCATACGTGTGCCATGAGGATATGCCCACACACCATGAAATCGCAATGAGCAATTCAGTGTAAACAAAAAGCAGGAGAGAATTCATGCCCACAGCCGTCGTCATGCCGAAACAAGGCAACACCGTCGAAAGCGTCATGATCGTCGACTGGAAGAAGCGCGTTGGCGAAACCGTTGAGGTTGGCGACGTGCTGTGTGAAGTGGAGACGGACAAAGCGACGATGGAAGTGCCCAGCCCCGTCGCCGGCGTGTTGTTGAAGACACTTTACAACGTGGGCGACGAAGTCCCCGTCATGACGACGATCGCCTGGATCGGTGAGGTAGGAGAGGCGACGCCGGATGGCGAGGGGCAAGCCGCGAGGGGCGAAGAGGTCGCACGGCCATCGACTGCGCCGCTCGAGGCGACGTCTTCGGCTCCGGCTCCGACTGCCGAGCTCCGGCCTCCGATCTCCCCGCGCGCCCGGCGCCTCGCCGAACGCAAGGGCGTCGACGCTGCGGCGCTGACCGGCAGCGGCCCGGGCGGACGCATCATCGAACGCGACGTGCAGGCTGCCGTCGCAGCGCAGCCCAAACTCACGCCGGTGGCCAAGGCAATGGTGGCCGAGGGCGGCTATGCTGTGCCGGCGCAGGGGAGCGGGCCCGGGGGACGCGTGACATCGAAGGATCTGGTGAGGGCAGAAGAGCAAAAGAGCGGGAGAGCGGGAGAAGTTCTGGAGAGGATTCCACCTGCGGAGGTTGCGCAAGCTCCTGTCCCAACCGCTGCCCCTTCGCCTCTCGCTCCTGGCGAAGTCGAGATTATCCCCGTCAAGGGCGTGCGCAAAGTCATCGCCGAACGCATGTTGCAGTCGTTGCAGACGACGGCGCAGCTTACAATTCACGCCTCGGCGGATGCGCGGGCGTTGCAGGCGCTGCGCAAACGCTTCAAAGAAAGCCCGGAGGCGATGGGGCTGCGTGGGATTACGATCAACGACCTCGTGCTCTTCGCCGTGGCCCGCACCTTGCCGGCTTATCCCGGTCTGAACGCTCTATTCACCGGAACCGAGATTCACCAATATCGCAGTGTCCACCTGGGCGTCGCCGTCGACACCCCGCGCGGGCTGATGGTTCCCGTGATCCGGGCTGCAGAGACGCTCAGCTTGCGTCGGCTCTCCGCCGAGGCCAAGCGCCTAGCTGCAGCCTGTCTGGAGAGCAAGATCACGCCCGACGAACTGACCGGCGGTACCTTCACCGTCACCAACCTCGGCGCCTTCGGCGTCGAAAACTTCACCCCTGTGCTCAACCCGCCGCAGGTGGCAATCCTAGGCGTCTGCGCCATTCAACCCAAAGCCGTGGAGATAGACGGCGCCATTCAGTTCATTCCCCACATCGGGCTGTCGCTGACCATCAATCATCAGGTGGTAGACGGCGCGCCGGCCGCGCGATTCTTGCAGGCGCTCGGTCAGGCGATCGCAACCGTCGATCTGCTCTTGGTCGGATGAGATCATCAAGATGGGCGTTCTTTTTTGCGTGTTTCCCGCTGCGGACCCAATACGCACACGCACCACGTTGTCATGCACCATGTAGTATGTAACACGTAATACGAACACGAAAGAAACCGATTATGACGAAAGCGATTTTGATCGACCCCACCGAAATGCGCAAGCCCTCGATCTTGCGAGGGCCGGACATTCCGCTGAACCAATATGTCTCCGACCCGGCGGCGGAGGCGGTGCGCTATGGACGAGAAGCGCTGGTGCGCGTCTATCGCGACATGGTGATCATCCGCGAGTTCGAGACCATGCTCGACCGCATCAAAAAAGAAGGCGTCTATCATGGCATTGAATACCAGCACAAAGGGCCGGCGCATCTCTCCATCGGTCAGGAGGCGGCGGCGGTGGGCCAGGCGCTCGTGTTGACGCCCGACGATTACATCTTCGGCTCGCACCGCTCACACGGCGAGATTCTGGCCAAAAGCCTCTCCGCCATCGCCCAGCTCGATGAGGCTGCGCTCACGCAAATCATGACAACCTACAACGAGGGCGACACGCTGCGCGTGGTCGAGACCTTTCACCGCAACGGCGGCGTCAAAGACCTGGCCGTCGACTACGTGCTCTTCGGAACGCTGGCAGAGATCTTTGGTCGCTTTGCAGGCTTCAACCGCGGCATGGGCGGTTCGATGCACGCTTTCTTCCCGCCCTTCGGTGTCATGCCCAATAACGCCATCGTAGGCGGTTCCGCCGACATCGCCACCGGCGCTGCGCTCTTTAAGCGTGTCAACCGACGACCGGGCATCGTGATCGCCAACATTGGAGACGCCTCAATGGGGTGCGGCCCCGTGTGGGAGGCGATGATGTTCGCCGCCATGGACCAATACCGCAAGCTCTGGCCCCCTGAAGTGGGCGGCGCGCCGCCGATGCTCTTCAACTTCATGAACAACTTCTACGGCATGGGCGGCCAGCCCTACGGCGAGACGATGGGCTTCGAGGTGCTGGCGCGCGTCGGCTTGGGCGTCAACCCGGAGGCGATGCACGCCGAGCGCGTCGATGGCTATAATCCGCTGGCGGTGGCGGACGCCGTGGCGCGCAAGAAGGAGCTGCTGCTGGCCGGCCGCGGTCCTGCGCTGCTCGACACGGTGACGTACCGCTTCGCCGGCCATTCTCCGTCGGACGCCTCCGCCTATCGCACCAAGGAGGAGGTAGATCTCTGGCGTCAACACGATGCGCTCATCGGCTACCGCGATTACCTGATTGCCAACGGCCATGCTTCCGAAGGCGAGCTGGACGCCATGATCGAGGAGACCATCGACCGGCTGGTACGGGTGCTCTCCGCCGCAGTGAACGATGAAATCGCCCCGCGCATTGCGCTCGATTCGGAATACATCGGCGACATCATGTTCTCCAATCGCCGCCGCGAGCGCTATGGAGACGGCGCACCATGGGTGTTGCAGAAAAAAGAGGAAAGCCGCTGGGCGCAGACGCAGGCCAAGTTCCGCTTCGCCTTCGACGAAAATGGCAAACCTCACCCCAAGCTGAAGACGCTCACCTACGCCGAGGCGCTCTTCGAGGCAATGATCGAAGGCTTCTATCGAGACCCCACGATGATCGCCTTTGGCGAGGAGAACCGCGATTGGGGCGGCGCCTTCGGCGTCTATCGGGGCTTGACCGAGGCGCTGCCCTATCCTCGCCTCTTCAACACACCTATTTCCGAAGGCGCCATCGTCGGCGCGGCGGTCGGCTATGCGCTGAGCGGCGGCCGCGTGGTGGCGGAGCTGATGTACTGCGACTTCATGGGCCGCGCCGGCGATGAAATTTTCAACCAGATGGCAAAGTGGCAGGCGATGTCCGGCGGCGTGTTGGAGATGCCGCTGGTCTTGCGCGTCTCGGTCGGCGCCAAATATGGCGCCCAGCACTCGCAGGACTGGAGCGCCATGGTCGCCCATGTGCCGGGGCTAAAAGTCTACTTTCCGGCCACCGCCTACGACGCCAAGGGGATGCTCTCGCTGGCACTGCGTGGCAGCGATCCGGTTGTCTTCTTCGAGAGCCAGCGCCTCTATCCGGAGCCGGAAACACTGGTGGAGGGCGGCGTGCCGCTGGAGGATTACGTCGTGCCGGAAGGCGAGCCGGCGCTGCGCAAAAGCGGCCGCGATTTGACTCTCATCACCGTCGGCGCCACCCTCTACCGCGCGCTGGAGGCGGCGCAAGTGTTGGAAGAAAAGTACGGTGTCTCAACCGAGGTGATCGACGCGCGCTTCCTCAACCCGCTCAACTATACGCCGCTGGTGGAGTCGGTCAAGAAGACGGGCAAGGTGGTGTTAGCCTCAGACGCCTGCGAGCGCGGCTCCTTCCTCCATACGATGGCCTCTAACCTGACACAGCTTGCCTTCGATTATCTGGATGGCCCGCCGGTCGTCGTCGCTGCGCGCAACTGGATCACGCCGCCCGCCGAGCTGGAGGAGATGTTCTTCCCCACGAAAGAGTGGATCATCGACGCCGTGCACGAACGCATTCTTCCCTTGCCGGGACACAAACCCTCGACGCGGCAGGCGACCGATGAAATTTTGCGGCGCAACCGGCTGGGCGTTTGATCATCTTCTACACATGATTCGCATACATCACGGCAACGGGGTCATCACCTACGCCTTCGAGCAATTGGCGGAAACGCCTGTGAACGCCCATGTTTCTACGCGACACGGCGGCGTCAGCCCGGAGCCATGGCGCAGCCTCAACTTCAGCGTAGCGCGCGGGGACGCGCCCGAACGCGTGCAAGAAAATCGCCGGCGGTTGGCCGCCGCCCTCGGCATCTGCGCAGGCGACATGGTGCACTGTCGCCAGGTGCACGGCGTGAGTGTAGCCAGGGTGGGCTGGGACAACGCCGGCACGGTCGTCGACGGCTGCGACGGCCTCATCACCGATGCCATCGGGCTGCCGCTCAGCCTCGTCTTCGCCGACTGTGTCCCCCTCCTCCTCTATGACCCGGATCGTCACGCCCTGGGCGTCATTCATGCAGGCTGGCGCGGCGTGCTCGCCGGCGCTGCGCCGGCGCTGCTGGGCGCCATGCAGGCCGCCTACGGCACCAACCCGTCTCGCGTACTGGTCTGCATCGGCCCGAGCATCGGCCCGGAAAGCTACGAGGTGGGGCCGGAAGTCGCCGCACTGGCGCAGGCGCGATTGCCCAACCCCGACGCTGCACTCGCCTATCCCAACGGCGCACACCGCAATCCGCATTTGAACCTGTGGGAAGCCACTCTGCAACTGCTGGTCGAAGCGGGCGTTGACCCACACCGCGTTGAGATCGGCGGCATCGACACCGCCCGCAACACGCAGGACTTCTTCAGCCATCGCGCCGAGCAGGGGCGCTGTGGGCTGTTCTGCATGGTGGCCTGGCTTTCGCCTACGTTGTAGGCTGCTCTATTCATCCTCGAAGCCATACGCGGCT
Organism: Caldilinea sp.; assembly: GCA_025055055.1. Taxonomy (GTDB): domain Bacteria; phylum Chloroflexota; class Anaerolineae; order Caldilineales; family Caldilineaceae; genus Caldilinea. The sequence continues at coordinate 8,260 of JANWYX010000240.1, forward strand.
GTTTTCGGTCACCGTCCACACGAGCTGCTCCGTCGCGCCGTCGGGCAACTTGACCTCGATCTCCAGGGTGACCTTCACCTGCGCGCCGGCCTGCGCCACCAAATGTGCGATCCCTTCTTCGGCAGTCTGGCCGGCGTCGCGGCCACATGCGGGGTCGAGCGCAACCGCCCCGTGGAGGCGCCGCGGCCGGAATGCCGGCGCCGGGGCGACGCCTGGAGGGACACTCGCTGTGCGATTGTCTGTGCCCGCATCGTGGATCGCGGTGTCAACAATTGTGAGCCTCGGTTCACCGGGCGCACTTCGGTGCTCGGCCTCAAAGTGCTGCTGCGCAACCTCGGGCCGGACAAGCAGCCCGGAGCTGCCGGGATCGATCATGACACTTTCACCTGCCCCTCGATAACGGCATACGCAAACGCGTCGCTCCACCAGGCGTGGCATCCCGTAGGTCACACCTCCGACGTGACATCTCGTCCGGCGGCCGAACCTACGTCCCAACACCCGCTCACCATGGCCCAAATGTCTCAATTTCCCAATCAAACAAAAATTCCTCCTTGACAACGCTCTCCAAATCGTCTATATTTCCAAATATAGAACGTTTGTTCTATTTTCACCGGAGTGATGACGCGATGGGCTATCGACGACGCACGCTGGAAATGCAGGCGGATCGCATCGAGGCGGTGTTGGAGCGCCATCATGTCCCGGCGCGGGTCACGGGGGGTGCGGTCACGCCCCGCTTCGTGCGCTTTCAATTGGTCACAGACGGCGCGACCAAAGTCAATAAGATCAAGGCGCTCGCCGATGAAATTGCCATGGCGCTGGACAAACGAGAGGCGCGCATCTACCGAGAGGGGGCAACGATTCAGGTGGAGGTGCCACGAGAGCGGCCGGCGCCGGTGCGGCTCTTGCCCCTGTGCGAGAGGCTGGGCGGCGCCCCGCCTCTGACCGCAGTGCTCGGCTTGGAGCCGGACGGCACGCCGTTGATGTTGCGACTGCCTGCGCCGGATGTGGCGCATGTGCTGGTGGTGGGCACGACAGGCTCCGGCAAGACCGCCCTGGCGCGCACGCTGCTGACGTCGCTGGCGATGTACAACCGTCAGAGTCAGGTGCAGCTTGTGCTGATCGACCCCAAAGGCCGAGGTTTCGGACCGCTGGCGCAACTGCCGCATGTGTTGGGGGGGATCGCCTCGAGCATCGAAGAAGCGACCGAGCGGCTGCGCTGGCTGGTGGAAGAAATGGAGCGCCGCGATCGCGCAGGCGTGCATCGCCCTGCGTTGGTCGTGGGCGTCGACGAGCTGGCGGATCTATTGATGACCGGCGGCGCGCCGGTGGAAGCGCTGCTGACGCGACTTGGTCAGCGGGGCCGCGAGGCGGGCATCCACCTGATCGCCTGCACGCAGAAGCCGACGGCGCAGGTGATCGGCGGCGCTCTGAAGGCGAACTTTCCCGTTCGGCTGGTGGGCGCCGTCGCCAGCAAGGATGAAGCTCGCTACGCCACGGGCATCACAGACAGCGGGGCCGAGAAGCTGGAAGGCAGGGGAGACTTTCTGCTGATCGCAAAAGGGGAGAGCGTACGCTTTCAGGCCGCCTGGCTCGGCCAAGAAGATATCGAGAGAATTTGCCTGGTGCTGCGAGAGGGCGCCCACGGGCGGCGGTGTTGGTCCGGCAACCACATCCTGCCCTTGGGCGCCCGGCGAAACGGGACGCAGGGTGCATAATTCGTGTCCGTGCTGCGTTGCGCATCACACGCTGCGCATCACACAACCTGCAACAGATTTCAAAGGAGCCGATGCACATGAGATTTTGGGGACCGGTGGGACTCTTTCTGCTGATTTTGGCGGCGTTTCTGGTCGGTCAGCGACTGAGCGCCGACGCCGTAGGCATGGCGATCGGCGTGCTGCTGGGCGTATTGGCCGGCGTTCCGGCTGCGTTGTTGGTGCTGGTTTCCGGTCGGCGACGGCAAGAGGATGCATTCGACGATGAAGACGAAGAGATAGACGACTCCGGCTCGCGGCGCAGCCGCCATGGAGCGCCCTACCCTGCTCTGCCGCCGCAGGCTCCGGTCATCATCTTCGCACCGCCTATGGCGCAAACGCCCCATGTCGGCGAACATGCCGACGGGCACTATGCGAATTGGGGCGCGAATTGGGGCCATACGCCGCCTTCTCCGCCGCACCGGCGGGCGTTGCCGGCGCCGGGGCAACGCACCGTTGACGGCGGTCGCGCTTTCAAAGTAGTGGGTGAGCAAGAGGAATGGCTCACAGAATGGTGAGCTGCGTCAAAATGAGGAGAACTTCTCATAGCCCGCCTGGGGAATCTCGCTCACCGGCGGACTTTTCGCCTGATGAAGGTCCAAATTGTAGATGTGGCCGCTGCCGAGCGTGTGAATCTCCACGCCGCTGATGCGAAAAGGCCGGTCGGCTGCCGCCGCATACAGGGTCGTCTCCTCCATTTGCCAGCCGTCGACAATCAGCGCAGCCCCGGCGCCGAAGACTTCCAGCTCGCTGTTGGCGTAGATGACGGCGCCGGTGTTGGGGTCGAGCGCTACGCCGATCAAAAAGGGGTTGTAGGCGACGGCGACGAGCAGCCGCGGCAGGTGCGTGCGCAGGTGCGTTCCGGCCTCCTCGTCGCAATCGAACGCCACGCGGTTGACGATGCCCAAGCCCGGTGCAAAGCGGATCAGGGAGGGGGTCAATTGGGTTTCCGGCGCAGGCATCACGGGAGTTGGAAGGATCATGTGCTGGCTCAAGACGCTGGCGCTACGCCCGACGCCGCAGACGACGCGACCGCGTGCGTTGGCGCGACGAATCGCTTGGGCGGCGGGGGTCCCTCCCAGGACGCCGACAAAGCGCAGGGGATCGCCGTCGGTGATCAGAATCCCTGTGGCAGTTTCGATCTGCGCCGTCAGCTCAGGGGTAAACGCCGTGCGGCGGTCGGAGATCGCAAGCACATCGACCGACTCCACCTCGGCGTCGAGAAGCCAGCGCCGGCAGCGCTCCACCAGAGGGTTCTCCGGCGCAGCCATCGGTGCAATCAAGATGCGCGCGCCGTAGCCGCCTGCTTCATCCCAAAAACTTTGCATCATGCGCTCAAAACCGAGCGGTTCGGTCAACGGCCCCATGAAGATGATGGGGCCGCGCGTGAATCCGGGCGGGACCGGAGCGGGCATGGAAACCTCCTCTTATGTATTGTATGATCCGCAATGCGCTTGATGGAAGAACGGTCACGGGGCAGAACCACGCCGCAAGTGTTCACTCAACAAATTGCATTGCGCCGATGAACGTTCGTAGGAGCTGCATTCCGTCGTCCTCCGGCCGGACAAGCGTTGCGATCAAGAGCTGTTCGCCCGTTGCGTCGAGCGCGGCCGCTTGATGGCCGACCAGGCGCCCCATCTGCGTCGCAATGCGATAAGAGATGAGTGCAACCGGCAGCCCATCTTGCCGCCAATCGGTTGCGAGGCGGGCAGTTACGTCGCTGACGCTCTCGTCCTCGGCCAGTTGGTTGCGAACGTCCTCCAGATAACGCTCGAGCGATAGTTCGTTGCGGGGGACGGCGACCAGGGCAAAACGCAGGGTACTGTCGGCGAACGTCTCGGTCTCTCGCCATGCCATCAGCAGGGGCGCCACGCCCGGTGTGTCCGGCGGCGGCTCGTCGGGCCATTGTTTCACAACGTAACGCCAGCCCGCCGGCATCGTCAGCATCACCCAATCCAGGTCAAGCAAGCCATCGCCTTCCTGCCAGATGTTGCGGGTCGGCGATGGGGTAGCTGCAGACGGTGCGTCGACGACCGGCGTAGGCGCGGTCTCAAGCGGTCGCAACGCGGCCCAGACCATGAACAGCGCCGAGGCAATGACCAACACACCGATGATGACAGTCCAAAGGGTTTGGTTACGCATAGCAGAAGGCGACCGGTCTTACACTTGAGCTGACGGGCAGAGGTGGCGGATGACACAGGCGGCGCAATGAGGCTTGCGCGCGTCGCAGACGCGACGGCCGTGAAAGATCAGCAGGTGCGCAAGATCGATCCATTCCTCGCGCGGCGTGATCGCCATCAAATCCTTCTCGATCTTGTCCGGATCGCTGTGAGTGCTCAATCCCAGGCGGTTGGCCAGTCGTTTGACGTGCGTATCCACCACGATGCCGTCGGCGATGCCGTAGGCGACGCCGAGCACGACGTTGGCCGTTTTGCGCGCAACGCCCGCCAGGGTGAGCAGCTTTTCCATGTCGGCGGGCACCTGACCGTCATATTCTTCCACAATGCGTCGACACGCCTGCTGGATGTTTTTGGCCTTGTTCCGATAGAAGCCTGTGGAGCGAATCATCTCCTCAAGTTCGCCGAGATCGGCTTCGGCGAAGGCGCGGGCGTCGGGATATTTGGCAAAGAGCGCGGGGGTAACCTTGTTCACCCGCTCGTCGGTGCACTGTGCGGAAAGGATGGTCGCCACCAGCAACTCCAACGGGTTGCGGTGATCAAGCGCGCAGCGGGCGTCCGGATATTCGGCGTGAAGCAGTTCAAGGATGGCGCCGATACGCTCCGCCGCCGGCGCGTCCGCAGTCAGTGGTTCATTCCCGGTGGTCATGAGTAGCTCGGTTCTGTGCGCACTCGATAATCGGAATCGTCAATTCGTTGCCAGGGATAATGGATGAAGTCCTCGGTGATCTGGGCGTAATAGTCCGGCTCATCGTCGGAGAAGATGCTGCTCGCTTTCTTCCAGTGCAGAACCGCCAACTCCGGATAACCGCCCGCAATTTCGATGCGCCCTTTCACCGCCATGATCGTGCGGCCGCGGTACCAGAGGTTGTCGATGACCAGAATCTTACGCCCGCGCAGTAGCTCGTCGGCGGGGAACTGCACAAAACGCGGCCAGCTCAGCGTAGAGCGCTGACCCGGGTTCTCCGGAAAGAGCACCGCCGCTGTGAGAACCTCCTTCATTTTCAGGGCTTCGGCGATCATACCGCCGGGGATAATGCCCCCGCGCGTAATGGCAAGAATCAAGTCGTACGGGGTGTTGAGCTTAAAGATCAGGCGACTGACGAGCTCCTCCAGCTCACTCCAGGTCAGGTAAACATGCTTCATGGGCCTTTTCTCCACATCGACGGTTCTCTTCTGCGCCGTCATCGCAAGAGCCATCCTACGGCGCAGAGGCAGGCGCAGCGCTCCACAAGGCCATGGCGACCCCGGCTGCGACGGCCTGATGCTGCGCCGTTGTTATGAAGCGATTTTCGCCGGAAATGGCGGTTATCGCAACATCGGAGAACGACAGTTTAAGATGTGGAGGGGCTTGAAGCAAGAGGCGATACGCTCCCGGCCTTACGTTCCAGAGCCGGAAATCTCCGCGGGCGTCGGAGATAGCCTGCGCCACCCGGCGACCGCCGGCGTCCAGCAGCTCCACTTGCACGCCGGCATGGCCGACGTTGCCGGCCACCCAGCCGACCCCATGCGGCCAAATGCGCACCAGCAGGGGGTCATGGTCGCTGGCGTGAAAAACGCCCTCGGCAGTTGGCGCTTGCGGATCTGCATAATCTGCGCTCAAGCGCAGGATTGTCACCTCGCCGACGTTTTCGGCGAGCGGCGGGCTGACCAACACATGGTCGAGCGCCTGGCTGGCACCGTTGTAAATGTAGGTGTAGCGGCTGAGCGGAGGCAGGCGATCGAAAAGATGGACGAGGTCCGGATCCATCGCCGTGCGCACCGTCTCGACCGGCTCACTACCGTAGTAATCGTTGAGGTCGCCGAGCACAATCACGGCGGCGTTTGGGTCTGCGGAGAGCCGCACCTGCGCAAGGTCGGCCACCGCCTGCGCCTGGCGAATGCGCCGAGGCAAGTTGACGGCTTCGTCGCCCACCTTGCTCTTCCAGTGGTTGACGATCACGGTGAGCGTCATGGCCTCGCCCCCATTTCCTTCTACCACCAGATCGGCGACGAGCGGCGGCCTGTCGAAGAGTGGAAACAATCCGGCAGCGCATGCGCCGGGGTCGACGACCCCATAGTCGACTGCAGAGCAGGATTGCAAGCCGATCAGGGAGAGCACGCGCACGCGGTCGTTGCGCGTCAAAAGCGCATTGGTGAGAGGGAATTCGGGGTTGGCGGTCTGAGGGCCCGGCAGCGCAGAGGCCGTGTAGTCGAGGCCGAAGCGTTCGCGCAGATGCACGGCCAGTGCTTCTGCATCGTGCGGGGTTCCGCTCTCCTGAAGAGCGAGAATCGTGCAGCCGCCCAGCCATTCTGCGATGGTGAGGCTGCGGCGCTGTAGCTCTCGCGCATAGTCGTTTGGGTTCGGATGCTGCGCCGCTCCGCTGCCCAGTGCCATCAGGTTGTAGGAGCAGACGGTGAAATCTTCCTCGCCGGGCGGGGCGGCTTGAAGCGGCGCGGCCTCGGCGGCATGAATTCGCTCTACAGCTGCGCCCGGCAGCAGCAACAATTGATATTTGCCGAAATTGTAGTCCAGAATGGCGTCGAACGCAGCCCCTTCGAGGCCGGTGATGCGGATGCGGTCACCGTGATGAAGGTCGGGCAGAGGAGCGCCCAGGGCGCTGCTGACGTACACAAGCAGCGCCTGCTCGACCGGCTCATCGAAGAAGATGCGGCCGTCGCTGATGTAGGGCTGGAACGAGGCAGGGATGAACGCAATTTCCGCCTCGCCGTCGGCGTAGCGTTTGGTTGGGCCATGCACGACGCCGGTCAGCGCCGCCGAGCGCACCTGCATCCCTTCAAGCGGCTCATAGATCTCCTCAGGCCGCGCAGCGTAGGGAAGCGTCGGCAGCGGCGCAGGCGTCGGCCTACCCCGGCAGAGCGTGGAGGGTTCGATGGCTTTGACGCGCGAGAGTTCGGTCTTGTCGTAGAATTCGTCGATCAGCGCGCCGCGCACCAGGACGCAATCGCCCGCCCTCACGTCAGGACGGCGCCGCGTGTAGACGTAGATGCCGTCGCTGGTTTCGCTGCGGTCGTCGCCGAACGGGTCCTGCACATAGAAACCGACGCTCCCCACGGCCGTGACCACGCCGAAGGCGTCCACATAGCGGCCACGCAGAGGCGTGGTCGCGCCTTCGCCTTGCAAGACGTAGATGGGAATCGGCTCGCTCGATTGCGCTGCAGAGAACGAGGTTGAGCAAATCCAGAGGAGCAGAGTGATGATGGATAGGATGAGCGATCTGCGTTTCATCATCTTTTTCCGATGGGGATTGGCGTATAATACCGCCATCATTGTTGCAGTTCGGAAGCCGCTGCAAAATAGACTTTTGCTGCATTCTTCTGCGGTCATGACATACGAATCGGCGCCAATCACGATGCAAATCGCACACGGTCGCAAGTCCATTCAGCGTTCTCCTGCTTTTCTTTACGCCTTAGCGTCTTGGCGACCTTGTGTTGAATCCATTCCAACATAAAATCATTCATGCATCGACGTGTTTTGCTTCGCTTGACTGTGATTTTCATCGCACTGGTCCTTTTTGCGCCGTTGCGAGGCAAGTCGAACGCCGGCGAAATGCAGGGCCTTCCGCTTGCAGTCGATCCACGCTCGCTGCGCGCCTACATGATCGAACTGGAAGCGCCGCCGGCCATCATCCATTATTCCGACCGTCTTCAACAGGAAGGCGTGAGCGCTGCAGCCGCCATGGCTGCGACGCAGGCGCACATGGCTGCGCTCGACCAGGTGCAACGCTCCCTGCTGCCCATCGTGGAGGCGAGCGGTGCGCAGACGCTTTATCGCCTGCAGCGCGTCTACAACGGCGTCGCCCTGCTTGCAACGGCGGAGCAGGCTGTGCAGTTCGAGAGGCTCCCCGGGGTCAGGGCCGTGCACCCCATCGTCGGCAAGCAGCCGGCGCTGACGTCCAGCGTCCCATTTTTAGGAGCGCCGGCCTTGTGGCAAGGCTTTGAGAGCAGTGTTCCTGCGCGCGGAGAAGGCGTTCGCATTGCCGTCATCGACACCGGCGTCGATTACCTGCACGTCGATTTCGGCGGGCCGGGCGGGGACTATGCGCGAAACGATCCGACGGTCGTCGGCGACGTCCCCGGCTTTCCCGGCGCCAAAGTGGTGGGCGGCTACGATTTTGCCGGGGACGCCTACAACGCCGACCCGCGCGCGTCCTCTTACAACCCGATCCCGGCGCCCGACCCCGACCCCATGGATTGTTACGGGCACGGCACGCATGTGGCAGGCATCGCAGCCGGCTTCGGCGTCACGCAAGGCGGGCAGACCTACACCGGCCCCTGGGACAGCTCGACCGACTTCGCCGGCCTGCGCATCGGTCCAGGCGTGGCGCCGCAAGCGCAAA
>JANWYX010000196.1 GCA_025055055.1 Caldilinea sp.
AGCAGCGCGCACCGTCGGTTGTTTTATCATGCGCTTCAGTAAAGGAGAAGTAAAATGAGCGAGCGCGAAACCGGAACAGTCAAATGGTTCAACGATGCAAAGGGCTACGGCTTCATTGCCCGCGACGATGGCGGCGCCGACGTGTTTGTGCACTACTCGGCGGTCAGCGGCGGCGGCTTCAAGAGCCTGGTGGAAGGGCAGCGCGTCGAGTTCACCGTTGAGCATGGCCCCAAGGGTGCAGCGGCCGTCAACGTAGTAAAACTTAGCGATGGCGCCCGATGAACGCCAAAAAGCTAGCCGTCGCAGACGGCACAGTTGTGCAGATTGAGTACACACTGTCGCTCGCCGATGGTGAGGTGGTCGACAGCTCTGCGGAGCACGGGCCGTTGGCGTTCTTACAAGGAGCCGGCGAGATTATCCCGGGTTTGGAAGCTGCCATGTACGGCATGGTTTCAGGAGAGCGCAAGCAGGTTGTTGTCACTCCAGACTTGGCGTACGGCGAGTACGAACCCGACAACTATCAAGTGGTTCCGTTGGAAGCTTTCGGCGATGCGGCGGATCTCGAGCCGGGCATGGCGCTGGAATTCTTTGATGAAGAGAACAACCAAGTCATCGAGGGCTATATTAGCGAGATTCAGCCTGATGGCGTCGTGGTGGACTTTAACCACTGGCTCGCAGGCGAGACCCTTTACTTTGATGTAAAGGTTGTCGACGTGCGACCGGCCACGCCGGAGGAGCTGGAACACGGTCATGCGCACAGCGGTGGACATTCCCACTAGTCGAACGGGTATCCGTTGAAACAAAAACGGGGCGTCGCTTTGAGAGGCGTCCCGTTTTTTTCTTTGTGTAAAAAGCGTTTTGCAGTGGGTAAAATAAAGGAAGCGTCGCCCCTGGCGACGCCCCTATCGGAGACCGGCAGCCTGCTATGCTTTCTTCAGCACCGGAAGGCCATTTTTGCTCTCAGAGACCTGATAGCCGGCAGGCACTGAGTCGAGCGCTCCTTCCTTCACTTCTTTGGCAAAGAAAAAGATCGTCTGCTTTTTTCCATTTTTAAGCGTGGTCTCGCGGGCATGTAAGTAGTAGGTGCTGCCTTTGCTGTTCGTGTAAGAATATGCGCTCACGTTATCATCTCCTTTGCAGTGTACATAGATGGGCAAACACTTCTCCACATCAATCCGCCTGTAGAAAATCCGCCTATAGAAACGGTCCACCTACAGACATTCTCCAGTGACAGGCCACTGAATCTACGGCGCTATTGTATCATGACTTTTCCAGAGAGAAAATACCCCGACCAGAGAAAAATTTAGGCGAGATATGTCCGAAATTCCGTCTGCAAACATCCTTGTGTCACAACAAAGAAAAGCCGTTCCGTCAAAGTGTTTCCCACGTCCGTTGAGAGTGCGCGCGCCGGGCGGCGTCCAGCACTCTCTGGACGACCAGTCCATCGTAGAAGCTGGCGGCGTCGCTTAGCATGGTTTCTCCCATCGGCAGCGACATGGCAAGCGTCTGCGCCAAATAATACGCGCCGACGGTGAAGGGCCCTTGATTGGGCAACCCCTCGGTGGGAGGAGACGCCTGACGCGGGCGAAGCGGCTCCCAGCTTCCACCGGGATAGACGCCCTTCATGCCGAAGAGCCGATCCTGGTTGTCGAGCATGAGCGCTCCGTCCGTGCCCACCACAAGGATGGACATGCCGTAGCCACCCGGCGTCAGACCGCTGACGGTGATATGTCCAATGGCGCCGTTGGCGAAGCGCAACAGCAGATCGGCGTGATCGTCGGCCGTCACCGCACGTTGTGCGCCGGTTTCTGGGTCGGTGCGAAAGAGGTGCCCGATCTGCAGTTGCGCTGTAACCGACTCGATGCGGCCGATCATCCAGCGCGCCAGGTCGATCAGATGGCTGCCCAGCGCGCCCAACATGCCGCCCCCGCGCTCGGCGTCGCTCCACCAAGTCCAGGGCTGCGCAGGGTCGAGCCGTTCACCGCCCAGGCGATCGAAGCGCGCCTGTAGCACGCCGCCGACGTAACCCTCGCGGATCATCTGCCGCATTTGCGTGCGCTGCGGATGAAAGCGCAGTTGATGGTCGATGATGGCAAGTTGTTCGGGCGCAGCTTGGGCGGCGGCCAACATCCGTTCCGCTTCCTGGACGTTGAGCGCTGTCGGCTTCTCGCAGATGACATGTTTGCCCGCTGCCAGCGCTGCGACCGCCATGTCGGCATGGAGGTGAGGGGGCGTGCAGATGCTGACGATATCGACCTCTTTGCTTTCGACGAGAGCCTGCCAGTCATCGAAGATCAGAGGAATGTTGTGCTTCGCCGCCACGCGTTCGGCGCGTTCTCGACGGGCCGAAGCGATGGCCTGCGGTGTCAGCCCACCTAGCCGAAAGGCGGCGATTTGCACGCGGTCGGGCCAGCCGGCGCCGATGAAGCCCACGCGTAGACCTTGCTGTGCAGACATCGGATTGCTCCTTTCTGAATGGAATGGCAGTGCATTGGCGTCTCATATCGTACCCTCTTCAACCGGACTGAGCAACCGGTTGCAGTTTGGAAATCGAGTCCTCTGCCGATCGCATTCGCGCTTTACTTTCGCCGCAGCGATCTGGTAGGATTCAAAAGCAAGACCAAGCATTTCATGCGAGGGCAAGCCCTATGAGCAGGTTGTATGCAGCCATCCCGATCTTGCGCGCTGTGCAGTCCTCGCCGCCGCCTGTAGGCGCCGATCTCGACGAGCCGAGGCTCTATTTTAACCGAGAGCTGAGCTGGGTCGACTTCAACTGGCGCGTGCTGGCGTTGGCCATGGACGAACGCACGCCCTTGTTGGAGCGCGTCAAGTTTGTTGCGATCACCGCCAGCAACCTCGACGAATTTGTGCAGAAACGCATCGGCGGCCTACGACGCCAGGAGGGGGCGGGCGTGACGCAGCTCTCCGATGACGGCCTGACGCCGACCGAACAGTTGCGCCTTTTGCATGACGCCACCACGCAAATGCACCAGCGCATGACCGCACTCTGGGAAACGGAGCTGCGCCCTCGTCTGGCGCTGGAGGCCGACATTCATGTGCTGGACTACGACGCCCTCTCCACTGCACAGCGCAGCCTTCTCCATGAACGCTTCCACGACGAAATTTATCAAGTGTTGACGCCGCTGGCGGTGGATCCAGGCCATCCCTTCCCTTTTATTTCCAACCTCAGCCTCTCGCTCGCCGTGGTCCTGCGCCATCGGAAACGAGGTACCATTCACTTTGCGCGCATTAAGCTGCCGCAGCCGCGCCTAATGGAAATTCCAGGCGAAGACGAGTGCACGCGCCATCCGAAGCCGCATTATTTCGTCCCGATCGAGCAGGTGGTGACCGCGCACGTAGAGGATCTGTTCCCGGGGATGGAGATCATCAGCGTTCATCCTTTTCGCGTCACGCGCAACGCCGACGTTCGCCGCAACGAGGAGGAGGCCGAAGACCTGCTGGAAATGATCTCCGCCGAATTGCGCGAGCGGCGCTTCGCCGAAGTTGTGCGCCTGGAGGTGGACCGGGCGATGCCGGAATACGACCGTCAGTTGCTCGTGCGCGAGCTGAACCTGCGCCCTGAAGATGTATGGGAGGTCGATGGACTGCTCGATCTGACCTGTTTATTTACGCTGACAGAGATCGACCGCCCTGCGCTGAAATACGAGCCATGGGAGCCGGTGATCCCGCCAGAGCTGCGCTATGAAGGAGAGAGCAAAGACGCGCCCAATATCTTCGCCATTCTTCGCAAAGGGGACTTGATGGTGCACCACCCCTATGATTCATTCGCCGTCAGCACGCAGCGCCTGCTGGAAGAGGCGGCGGAAGACCCGCATGTGCTGGCGATCAAACAGACGCTCTACCGCACCTCGGACGACTCGCCGATCGTCGCCGCCTTGATCCGCGCGGCAGAACGGGGCAAGCAGGTCGCCGTGTTGGTGGAAGTGACGGCGCGCTTCGACGAGGCCAACAATATCGAGTGGGCGCAGATTTTGGAGAACGCCGGCGTCCACGTCACCTACGGATTGGTCGGACTGAAGACGCACACGAAGGCGACGTTGATCGTGCGCAACGAAAACGGACGCATTCGCACCTATTGTCACATCGGCACCGGCAACTACAATCCCAAGACGGCGCGGCTTTACACCGACCTGGGCTTGCTGACGTGCCGACCGGAATTGGGGCGCGACATCGTCAACCTTTTTCATTTCCTCACCGGCTACGCACCTGCGCAGCGCTATGAACAGACCTTGGTGGCGCCGGTCTACATGCGCAACCGCTTCGAGGCGCTGATCGACGCCGAGATTGCGCACCAGCGCGCCTCGGGCAACGGCCGCATCATCGCCAAAATGAACGGCCTGGACGACAAACATATGGTGAAGAAGCTCTACGAAGCGTCGCAGGCCGGCGTGCAGATCGACCTGATCATCCGCGGCCACTGCACGCTGCGGCCCGGCCTGCCCGGCTACAGCGACAACATCCGCGTCATCAGCATCTTGGGACGTTTTTTGGAGCACGACCGCATTTTCTATTTTCACAACAACGGCCAGCCGATCACGATCATCGGCAGCGCCGACTGGCGCACACGCAACCTCTCGCGTCGCGTCGAGCTGGCAACGCCCGTAACCGATCCAAAGTTGCAACAACGGCTGATTGAGATCCTCCATGACGCCCTCAACGACAATCGTTCGGCTTGGGAGCTGGACTGCGAAGGCTATTATCGGCTGCGCATGCCTGCCCCTGGGGAAGAGGTGCGGGAGTTCCAGGTCATCATGATGAAAAAGGCGCTTCGGCGGTCGCTTGGGAGATGACCCTTTACAGCCCGCGTCCTGTTCCGGAACATTTGAAGCCTCCGTTCCGTCCCTTGACCAGAATGCAATATGGTTTGCCGAAGATGGGGAAGGAGGCGATATGCGCATGCCCACTTGTGGTTCAGCCCGGATTTTCTTGCTGCTTCTCGTTGTCTGCTCATGGATGATCGGGGCGATGCTCCCTGCGCACGTCCATGCGCAGGAGGCTCCCCCGTGGCCGGGGCCGCCGCTCCCACCCCCGATTCCAATCGAGCCGCCGATCGTTTTCAACCAACAGGTCGTCGTTGAGCGCCACACAGTGGATGCCGTAATCGAAGGCCAGGTTGCGCAAGTCGAGGTCACCCAAGTGCTTCGCAACTCGTCGGGCCGCGTGGCGGAGGGCGTCTATGTGTTTCCGCTGCCGGTCGACGCAACGGTGAGCGATTTTCAGATGACCGTCGATGACCAGACGCTAGAAGGCAGGCTGCTTGACCGCAATGAAGCGCGGCGCATCTACGAGCAGATCGTGCGCACTCAGCGCGACCCGGCCTTGCTCGAATATTTGGGACGCGGCCTTTTCCAAACCAGCGTCTTCCCGATTCCACCCGGCGAAACGCGCACGGTTCGCCTCACCTACACCCAGTTGCTCGAACGCAAAGATAGGCTGCACCGCTTCAACTACCCGCTGCGGGCGTCCCACCCCAACGCAGGCGCCGCCGAGGAGATTGCATTGCGCATCGAGCTGCGCAATCTCTCCGGTTTGCGCACGATATACAGCCCCAACTATCCGATCACAATTGAACGCCTCGCCGATGACCATGCCGTAGTTTTCTATCAGGCTGCAGGCGCCGAGCCGACCGCCGACTTTGACCTGTATTTCGGCGTGGAAACACAGCCGATCGGCATCGATCTTCTCTCCTACAAGCCGGCCGGCGAGGATGGCTATTTTCTACTGCTGGCTGCGCCCGCGCTCGAAGCAGCCGCAGAGGAGGTGGTCGCACGCGACCTGATTGTGGTCATCGACGTCTCCGGCTCCATGCAGGGAAAAAAGATCCAACAGGCCAAAGAGGCGGTGCGCTACATCGTCCAAAACCTCAACTCCGAGGATCGCTTCAACCTGATCGCCTTCAGCACCGGCGTCTCGCTGTGGGAAAAAACGCTGCAGCCGGTCGCAGGACGCACGCAGGAGTCGGCGATGCGCTGGATCGACAAGCTGCGCGCCACCGGCTCGACCGACATCAACCGTGCGCTGTTGGAGGCGCTGGCGCAGCTCGACGCCGAGGACCTCGACCGACCCGCTTACATCCTGTTCCTCACCGACGGTCAGCCGACGCAGGGAGAAATGAACGCCGACGCCATCGTGCGCAACGCGCTGAACAACCTGCCGGGGCAGCGCTCCGTGCGGCTCTTCACTTTTGGCGTAGGCTACGATGTCAACACCGATCTGCTCGACGTGCTTGCCGACGAGCTGCGCGGGGCGAGCCACTACGTCAAGCCGAATGAAGCCATCGATGAGGCAGTAAGCACTTTTTACGCCCAGGTCAGCACGCCGGTGCTCGCCGACATCCGGCTTGACTTCGGCCAGGCGATCTTCATCGAAGATGTGTATCCTCACCCACTGCCCGATCTCTTCGCCGGGCGCCAGCTTGTCGTCGTTGGCCGTTATCGGGAAGGCGGCGAGGTCGAAGTAACGCTCTCCGGCCGCGTCAACAACAAAGAGAAAGTCTATGTCTATCCGCAGCGCACGTTGGTCGAAAGCGGGGGCGAGCCGTTCGTCGCCCAACTATGGGCCACGCGCAAGATCGGCCATCTGCTCGCCCAGATCCGACGCACCGGCCCCGATCCAGAGCTGGTCCAGGCAGTCATCGACTTGAGCCTGCAATATGGCATCCTGACGCCTTACACCTCTTATCTTGTGTTGGAGCCCGACGTCCCGGTTTTGCCGCTCGATGTGACGACCCAGGCGCCGGCGCAACTTGCGTTGCCCGATGCGGCGCAACTGCGCACCCAGGGGATAGAGATCGCCGCCCAGGCCCACGCTGCGCCGGCCGCAGGTGAAGCGGCGGTGAGCGCAAGCCAAGGGCGCAGCGCGTTCATCCGCGCAGAGACCGCGCAAACGACCTCCTCAGAGATGCGCTATGTCGCCGGTCGCACCTTTATCTTGCGTGCTTACATCGTCGATGCAGAGGGGCGCCAACTGCCCCTGTGGGTGGACACGCGCTACCATGAGGAGATGGAGACTGCTGTTGTCAAGTTTGCCGGCGACGCCTATTTTGACCTACTGGACGAGCCGGGAATGGCGCAGGCGCTGGCGCTTTCTCCGGAAATGATTATCGTGACCGATGACGGAAAAGCAATTCGGATCACGACCTCTGAGACGATGGAGTGATAATAAGACGATAGAGCGAGAGAGCGTAAGGGGGAGAGATGAGGGGGTGAGAAAAGATGAGCATCGAGAAGAGGCGGGACTCCCCTCACCTCTCACCCTTCACTCCGCAAACTTGCCAGATCGAACACCGGCCCATGTACGCAGGCGCGCGTCCAGCGACCGTTGGCGAGCGGAGTGAGACAGGCGAGGCAGGCCCCGTAGCCACAGACCAGTCGGGCGTCGACCAAGCACTGCACCACCCCTTGTTTGATGCGCATGCGAACGCCGCGCGCGGCCTCGGCCAGCGCAGAGATTTCGTGAGTAGACACAGCGGCGGCGGCTGCATCGGCCCACGCC
The DNA here is from genome assembly GCA_025055055.1 of Caldilinea sp. Taxonomy (GTDB): domain Bacteria; phylum Chloroflexota; class Anaerolineae; order Caldilineales; family Caldilineaceae; genus Caldilinea. Next base: position 7,516 of record JANWYX010000196.1, read on the forward strand.
ATCGCCTCTCGCACCAGCGTGCGCCATTGCGTGTCGTCGGCCTCTTGATGCACCTCCACCGCAAAGGGCAGCAGGCTGCGCAGCCCCTTATCCAGCGCTCCCGCCGCCCTCAGCAAGACCAGCACGCTTCCCCCTTGATCTAACGTGGCATGGAGTAACGGCGCCAGCGCCGGGATCCGTGAGGGTTCGCCGATCAGCGCCAGACGTTGCGTGCGCGGCGGAAAGGCGAAGCCGTTTCCCAGCGGCCCGATCAGATGAATGCATTCGCCCGGTTTGCGCGTCGCCAGCCAACCGATGCCCGCATCTTCCAGTGTAGGCGTGGTCAAGACCCATCGTTCGAACCCATCCACATCGGCGAGCGAAGAGCGCCAACCGGCCACGAAGAGTGGCCGACGCAACGGCAATGTCCAGTCGTGCGCTTGCGCCCAAGGCGTCGGCTCGACGCAACGCACCAGAAAATAACGCCCTGCCAATGCATCGCGCGACAGTCCGGCGGGCGCAGCCATTGTCAGCAAAAGGGCGCCGGCGACGATCTGCGTCGTTTCCACGCAGGCAATTACGCCGCCGTCGTCTGCGAGCGAGGGATGGTCGGGCACTGTGAATTGCGAGTGTTTCATGGTAGGCTAAAAAATGGCGCGTGCTGCGCGTTGCATGTCGGGTGATGCGTGTTCGGTGTCGCGGAAAAGACAGGGAATACGACCACGCACCACGCAACATATTCTGTCATCTTCCGGAAACGTCGCCAAATGGCCGCTCGATCTGAACAACGGATTTCACAACGGATTTCGTGGCGCAACCTCTGGCGTATGCATCTCTGGAGTCGAGGATTGCCGGCCGGCGCAACGATCGAAGCGCAGACGGTGTGGCCGCTGATCCTGCTGCCGTTTGCGCTTTTCGGTCAGCTCGTGACACCGCATCCGGTCTGGGTGGCGCTTTTGACTTCGATCGTGGGCGTCTACGCCATCGGCTACGCCTGGGTGCGCAAGCAGGTTCAGGGCGTCCGTTTCATGCGGCGGCGCACCGGCGCCATCCTGGTGGCAGGCGATTCGCTGCAGGAAGAATTTGTCGTCCACAACGAAAGCGGACTGCCGTTGCTGTGGGCGGCCTTCGTCGACGCCTCCGATCTGCCGGGATATGCGCCCGGCGTAGTCGTTGCCTGCGGCGCCCACGCCGAATATCGTTGGAAAAGTGAAGCGGTCTGCGAGCGTCGCGGAGTTTTCCGCCTTGGCCCGCATTCCATTGAAATGGGCGATCCGTTCGGGTTGTTTCGGGCGGTGCAGCGCTACGACAGCTTCGACCAGCTGTTGATTTATCCGCGCGTCGTGCAGTTGCCGGAGGTGGCGTTGCCGCGCGGCGGCGCCGACGGCCACACGCAACGCCGCCGGTCTCTCGCCGGCGCGCGGCCGGCGGCCAGCGTGCGAGACTACGCGCCCGGCGACTCGCTGCGGCTGGTGCACTGGCCTACGACGGCGCACCGAGGACGACTGACAACGAAGGAGCTTGAGCTGGAGCCGAGCGGCGACGTCTGGATCGTGCTCGACCTGGATGCGGCTACACAGGCCGGCCAGGGCGTAGAGAGCACGCTGGAATATGGCATCGTGCTGGCGGCCAGCATGGCGGCGGAAATGGTCTCCGGCCGCGAGCGTCGCGCCGTTGGACTGTTGGCCGCCTCCGGCGACCGGGTGATCACGCTGGCGCCACAGCCTGGGCAGGCGCAGCTCTGGGCGATCATGGCTGCGCTGGCGCCTGCTCAGCCCTCCGCTACGCCCCTGCACGCATTGTTGCAGCGCAGCCTGCCCCTGTTGGGGCGACGCCACACGCTGGTGGTCGTGACGCCGTCGCTCGGCGAACGCGCCCCGCTGTGGATCGCCGAATTGGTGCGCGCAGGCAGGCAGGGGCTTTTCAGCAGCGTGCTGGCCGTCGCTACGCCGGAGCAGAGCGCACAGGTGGATGAATGCCTGGCGCTGCTCGCACGCCTTGACATTCCTCATCAATTTCTGCGCACGGACCTGCGCCTGCGCGCGGCGCTCACCTATCGCCGACGCCGCAAAGTGATCCGCACCACGCCCACCGGTGGCGCCTTTACCGTTGAGGTCGAGGAGGAGGTCGGATGAACGAGCGCACGTTTGGCTGGGATGTAGACGCTGCAGAGACGGAGAGCGCGTGGTCGGTGCGCAGCCTGCGCTGGCTCATCGAACGCGGCCGCCCTTATCTCGGGTGGACGGCGCTGGCGTTCTGCCTGGCGTTGAGCATGTTGCCGGCTGCGCTGCTGTGGGAAAATCGCTGGCTGCGTTCGGGGCCGTTTATTGCGCGCCTCTATCTTGCGGGTCCGTTGGCGATTCTGCTGGTCTGGCTGGTGTTGGGGTGGCGCAGCCCTTGGACGTCCACGCCTCGCAGGCTGCGCATCTTGGGGCAGGGATTGGGGTTGACGCTGTTCAGCGCAGCGGCGACGACGCAATTGCTTGTCGGCTGGGCGCCGGGGCCTGGCCTGCTGTGGCAGGCGGCGACGACGGGCGTCTGGGGCATCCTGGCCGCACACGCCGTCGACGCGTGGCAGCGCGTGATTGTTCGTTACGCGTTCTGGTGGCAAGGCGTGCAAAACAACGCGGCCGGCCGCGACGACCTGATCGTCTTTGGCTTTGCACTGGCGATTCTCTGGCCCTTCAGCCTGGCGACCGGATGGCTTGCCTATCGGCGTCGCAACGGCTTACTGGCGGCCACGCCCATGCTCTGGCTCGTTGGGCTGGTGACGCTCTACAGCGCCGTCGACCGCTGGATCTTTTTGGCCGGCGTGGCGTTGGCTCTGCTTCTGCATCTGACGCTCGATCAGCAGGCGCTGCTACAACGTTGGCAGCGCCTGGGCCTCGACCACAATCCGATTGTATTGACGGAGCGCGCGTTTGTATCGCTGGGACTGATCGCTCTGGTTGTAACGGTGGCGGCGGTTGCGCCCAATCTCTATTTGCCGGAGATTGCGAGTCGGTACTACGCTCTGCTTGCCCCCATCAACGCCCGGCTGGAGGCGCTCGCCAAGCGCGCCTTTCCGGAATTGACGGGCGTCAACCCCTGGTCGGTAGGCGATGCAATCGGCGGATTGCCGAACGAATTTTTGTTGCGCGGCGGCCCGACATTGAACGAGCGACCGGTGATGCGTGTGCGTACAAGCGAGTCGCCCCACTTCTATGATGCTCCGCCGCCGGCCCACAATCTGCGCGGGATGACCTTCTCCACCTACGACGGTCGCGGCTGGCACAACCCGGCTTCCCTGCTGCGCACCGAACACGCAGCCGAACAGCCTTGGACGTCCCTCTCAGATGAGGGGCGACGCCCTCTTCTCCAGAATGTGAGCATGAGTCTGATCGGTCGCACCCTCTTCGCCGCCGGCGAACCGCTGGCGGCGTCGGTGAGCTACCAGGCCGAGCAGCGTTTCCCGGGCGATCTGGTGGCGCTGCGCAGCGTCGAGCGCAGCTACACCGTCATCTCGCTTGTTCCTGCGCTCTCTGCGGAGGAACTCGACGCCCTACCGGGGTGGGAGGTGGAGCCGCTGCCCGACGACTACGCCCTCTATCTGGAGCTGCCGGAGCGCGTGGCCCCGCGCGTGCGGGCGTTGGCGACCCAACTGACCGCCGATGAAGCGACGCTTTTCGCCAAAGCGACGGCCATTGAACGCTATCTGCGCACCTTCCCCTATGACCTGACCGTCCCATCGCCGCCGGAGCATGTGCAGGACATTGCCGACTATTTTCTTTTCGAGCTGCAGCGCGGCTATTGCGATTACTATGCCACTGCGTTTGTGGTGTTGGCACGCGCTGCCGGCCTCCCTGCGCGCTTCGTCACCGGCTTCACGAATGGGTCTTGGAGCCCGGAGCAGCAGGCTTGGACTGTCACCGAGGCCGACGCCCACTCGTGGCCGGAGGTCTATTTCCCGCAGGTGGGGTGGATTCCTTTCGAGCCGACGGCGGGCCGGCCCGAGCTTGTGCGCATCGGCCTACCGCGCAGTGGGGCTGTGGGACCGGCGCCGCCGCCAACCGTACAGCCCTTGCTTCCGCCCCCGCCCTCCTTCGATGACCGCTGGCTGTGGCTCATCCTCCCTGCCATGGCGCTGATCGCCATCGGAATCTGGCTGCTGCAGCGCTGGCGTCTGCGCCATGAAGACCCATGGGAGACGCTGCTGCACTGGGGCAGTCGGCTGGGGCGCTCAGTGCAGGCGGGTGAAACGGTGTTGGAATACGGCGCAGCCCTGGCCATGCACATTCAGACCTATCGTCAGGACGAGCCGGAACTGCGTCGCCTCGTCAGCCGTGAGGTGCTGCGCCTGAGTGAGGAGATCAGTGCACTGCGCTACGCGCCTGCGCACCGACGCGAGCATTTGCATGCGCGGGCTGCCGAACGCTGGGGGCGATTGCGAGGTTATTTGCACCGGATCCGATGAGCGCATCGCATAGCTCCCTCTGCGCTTCAAGGCGCTGGATAGTGAAAACGTGTTTTTGCCTCCATAGTCAGTTGACAACGATTCGGTGTGTCGCTATACTGGCTAACAATAAAAATAATCGGTGCTGTAAGCATAAGATTTTAACCTGCTAGTTTATCCATATTTCAGACTATGTCAGCAGTCGTCGCCTTGATTAGCCTTCTCCTTATCGTAGCGCTTCGGGTCGTACTCGTAGACCGGGAGCTCATTGGGGTTGGAGAAGGTTGAGGCGCAGGCTGCTTCACACAAGGTCATCGTAGACCCTTCCCAACCGGGAAGGGTCTTTTTTTATCGTTTTTTCGAGTCTGGTTCCGGTTCGGCAACGAAGGAGATTCGAATATGCCAAAAAGGAATGGAAACACAGCTTCAGCATCGCCGGAGACGCCTGTGCGGATGAAGGGAGCGCAAATGGTTTGGGAGGCGCTGCTGCGTGAAGGGGTGCGCGTAATCTTCGGTCATCCAGGCGGCGCCATCCTGCCGACCTACGATGCGTTGGCGCCGTATGAAGCGGCGGGCAAGATTCATCACGTGCTGGTGCGTCATGAGCAGTGCGCTGCGCACATGGCCGATGGGTGGGCGAGGGCGACGGGCGAGGTGGGCGTCTGCATCGCCACCAGCGGGCCCGGCGCCACCAACCTGGTCACCGGCCTGGCGACGGCGCAGATGGACAGCGTGCCTGTCGTCGCCATCACCGGCCAGGTGCCCACCAACCTTCTCGGCACCGACGCCTTTCAGGAATCCGACGTGGTTGGCGTCACAGCCCCCGTCTGCAAGCACAACTATCTGGTCACCGACGTCAATGAACTTCCCTTGATTCTAAAAGAAGCCTTCTACATCGCCCGCGAAGGACGGCCGGGCGCTGTCTTGATCGATATCTGCAAGGATGTTCAGAACGCCGAAGGCTGGTTCCGCTACGACTTTGAGATCGATCTGCCCGGTTTCGAGCCGTGGCCTCAGGTGGATATGGAGGCGGTGCGCAAGGCGGCAGAGCTGATCAACAAAGCGGAGCGACCGCTGGTGCTCTCCGGACACGGCGTTCAACTTGCGGGCGTTGGCAGAGAGTTGCTCCAAATGGTGGAAAAGGCTGAAATTCCTGTGGTCACCACGCTTCTGGGAACCGGCAACATCCCGGAAAGCCATCCGTTGAGCCTCGGCATGGGCGGCATGCACGGCGAAGCCTACGCCAATCGAGCGGTGCAGGCCTGCGACGTGTTGATTGCAATGGGCATGCGCTTTGACGATCGCATCACCGGCCGGCTGGACAGCTTCGCCAAACAGGCGAAGATCATCCATTTTGAGGTGGATAAGGCGGAAGTCGGCAAAAACGTCGTGCCCGACGTGGCGGTGATCGGTGACTTGGCCGAGACGCTACCGGCCCTGTTGCCGCTGATCGAAGAGCGCCGTCACCAGGTGTGGCTGCAGGAAATCCGGGAGTGGAAAAAGGACACAGAGCAGGCCGATATTCTCAACTACGAGGTAGATGAACTGATCCCCCCCTTCGTGATCCGTCAGCTCTGGCACGCCACCCACAACGCCAAAAACGGCCCGCCCATCATTGTGACCGACGTGGGGCAGCATCAGATGTGGGAGAGCCAATATTTCACCCATGAATATCTCGGCCAGCTGATCACCAGCGGCGGCCTTGGCACAATGGGTTTCGCTCTGCCGGCAGCCATCGGCGCGCAGATGGCGCATCCCAATCGACTGGTGTGGGCGGTCGTCGGTGACGGCGGTTTCCAGATGACCCTGCAGGAGCTGGCGGTCATCAAGCAAGAGGGCGACCTGCCGGTGAAGATCGCTATCATCAACAACGGTTTCCTGGGCATGGTGCGTCAGTGGCAGCAGTTGTTCTATGAGAAGCGCTACGTCGGCACGCCCGTTTGGTCGCCCGACTTCGTGAAACTGGCCGAGGCGTACCAGATTCCTGCGTTGGCGGTCACGAAGCCGGAACAGGTCGCGCCTGCGCTCGAACGGGCGTTGAACACGCCCGGGCCCTTCCTGATCGACTTCCGCGTCAAAGAGGAGGTCAACGTCTACCCGATGGTGGCGCCCGGCGCAGCGGTGGATCAGCTGATCCGTCGCCCCAAGCCGGCGGTGATGCAAGGCTACAGCGGTGTGCAGCCGAGTTGGTGAAAAATAAGAGAGCAGGGTCGGCGGCTTTTTAAAGCTCTGCTCTCAATAAAACACAGAAGGTGGAGCAAACTCATGAAATACACATTGATTGCCTGGATGCGCGATAAGCCCGGCGTGCTGAGCCGGGTGGCCGGAATGATGCGTAGGCGCAACTTCAACATCGACAGCCTGCAGGTTGGACACAGCGAAACGCCCGGGATCAGCCGGATGACCTTCGTGGTGGATGGCAACGATCGGATGGTCGATCAGGTCATCAAGCAGCTGCGCAAGCTCGTTGACGTCACGCGCGTCGAAAATATCTCCGAGCAGCCGATCGTGGCTCGCGAGATGGCGCTGATCCGCGTCTCAACCAACGCCGAAAATCGCTCGGAGATTGTTCAATTGGTCAACATTTATCGAGGCGAGATCGTGGATGTTGCGCTCGATTCGATGATCGTCCAGATCGTCGGCTCGGAAGAGCGCGTGGCCTCGTTGATCGACCTGCTCGACAACTTCGGCATCGTCGAAATGGTACGCACCGGACCGGTGGCGATGGCGCGCGGCCAAATGGAGCACAAATATCGCCGCAGCACAGCCGTCTGGCGCGCCCAGGCCAACGGCAGAGATGCGACTGCGGTCGAACGCTTCCGAACGGGAGGCGTGTAGGCGGTGGATAGGGGTACGCAGTTGGATAACGTGTTCTGATGGAAGAGGACCCTCCAGGCAGCCCCAAGCGGCCTGGAGGGTGGGCCCACCGTGCGGAACGCCTACGATTGGCAACGTCTACCTTTGCGCAACGTTTACGTTGACTTGAGTGTTTGGATCTTGGGGTTTGGGGCCTCGGTCGACCGCCGACTTTCCCGAAGCCTAAGATCGTAAGATCTCGGTTTTTCTTGCCGACATTCAACAAACATGAACAGGGAATCATCATGGCGAAGATTTACTACGAAAACCAGGCAAACCTTGACGACATCCGCAATAAGAAAATAGCGATCCTCGGCTATGGAAGCCAGGGGCACGCCCACGCGCTCAACCTGCGCGACAGCGGCATGGACGTGCGCGTTGGCCTCTATCCGGGCAGCAAGAGCTGGGCCAAGGCAGAGGCCGACGGCCTGCGCGTGCTCGCCGCAGCCGATGCGTGCGCCGAAGCCGACATGATCATGGTGACGCTGCCCGATCCAATTCAGGGCAAAGTCTACGAGCAGGATATTGCGCCCAATCTCAAAGAGGGCGACACCTTGATGTTCGCCCATGGCTTCAACATTCGCTTTGGTTTTATTCAGCCGCCCGCCAACGTCGACGTGAGCATGGTGGCGCCTAAGGCTCCCGGCCATCGCGTGCGCGAGGTCTTCAAAGAAGGATCGGGCGTGCCGGCGCTGGTGGCCGTTCATCAGGATTTCAGCGGCAAGGCGTTGCAGAACGCTCTGGCCTACGCCAAGGGGCTGGGCTGCACACGCGCCGGCGTGTTGGAGACGACCTTCGCCGAGGAGACCGAGACCGACCTCTTCGGCGAGCAAGCGGTGCTCTGCGGCGGCGTCAGCGAGCTGGTCAAGGCGGGCTTCCAGACGCTTGTCGAGGCAGGCTATCAGCCGGAGATCGCCTACTTCGAGTGTCTGCACGAGCTAAAGCTGATCGTCGACCTCATGTATCAGGGCGGTCTCAGCTACATGCGCTACAGCATCTCCGACACCGCAGAATGGGGCGATTACAAGAGCGGACCGAAGATCATCACCGACCAGACGCGTGAAACCATGCGCCAGATCCTGAAGGACATCCAGAGTGGCGCCTTTGCCGAGGAGTGGATGGACGAATATCACAGCGGCGGCAAGAACTTCTACGCCCGTCGCGCCCAGGAACAAAATCAGCAGATCGAGGTCGTTGGCAAGCAGCTGCGACGGATGATGACCTTCCTGGATGCAAAAGAAGTGAGTTGAAAGAAGCGAATTGAAAGAAAATAGTAGGTGAGATCGAGCGAGTCCGTCAAGCCATCTTTCAGGAAGCTTTATGCAAGCAAGCAGCAACGAGCGGCAGCTACACCGATGACTGGATGATTCTGTCAAAAACCATCAAGCTTCCCGAAAGACAAAGTCATCGACTGCATATTCCTTATGACCGACATTATTGCTACGATCGGCCCGGCCTGCGCCGATGCGGGCGTTCTGGCCGAAATGATCTGTTCCGGCATGACCGTGGCGCGCATGAACTTCAGCCACGGCGACTACGCCTTTCACTCGCGCATGGCCGGCCTTGTCCGCGAAGCGATGGAGAAGGCGGGCAGGCCGATCGCGCTGCTCGCCGACCTGCAGGGCGCTAAAGTGCGCGTCGGCTGGCTGGCGCAGCCGGTTCCCGTGGCCGTCGATCAGCCGGTTGTCTTGGTGGGAATGGAGGTGGACGCCCGTGCGGCAAGCGATAGCCTGCCGCACGACGCCCCCATCATCCCGGTCGACTTCGACCTGGCACCCCATCTCAAGCCCGGCGCCGCCGTATTGATCGACGACGGCAACATCGAGCTGCGCGTCGAGGCGATCGTGGACGGTCACGTTCACTGTCGCACGTTGCACGGCGGCGAGATCAAGTCGCGCAAGGGTATCAACGTCCCTTACACGATGTTGCCGATCCCGGCGTTGACCGACAAAGACCGCGCCGACGCTTCCTTTGCCGTCAGCCTGGAGGTGGACTGGATCGCGTTGAGCTTTGCCGGCTCGGCGGATGACGTCAACGAGCTGCGAGAAATCGTAGCGGCGGCGCAGGCGCACAGCAACGTACATAAACTCCCGCGCATCATGGCGAAGATCGAGCGGCCCGACGGCGTGGAAAATCTGCGCGCCATCATCGAGGCGAGCGACGGCGTCATGGTGGCGCGCGGAGACCTAGCCCTGGAAACTAGCCCCTGGCAGTTGCCGTTGCTGCAAAAGCAGATCGTGCGCGCCTGTCGCCGCGCCCACAAGCCGGTGGTCGTCGCCACCCAGATGCTGGAGAGCATGATCCACAACCACCGCCCCACGCGCGCCGAGGTCAGCGATGTCGCCAACGCACTGTTCGACGGCGCCGACGCCGTCATGCTTTCCGGTGAGACCGCGGTCGGCGCCTATCCGGTGCAGGCCGTGCGCACGATGATTATGATCTGCCAGAACGTGGCGCCGAGCTTGTCGGCCCATAACCCACTTTCGGCGACGGTCAACGGCGGTTCCGCCGTCGGCGCCCGGCATCCGTCGCTGGAGTCTGTGCAGCGCGAACGCTTCGTTTTATGATATGGGCACGCCAGCTTCTATGCCGGTGTTGTCGATGGTTCTATGGCATTATGATTCGCATGGAGCATCTGGATAATCGACAAGACGCCGCATATTCATGCCGAATCCGGAGACAAGGGGCATGGATCTCGATGCTCGACGGCAGTGTGCGTGCCGGATTGCCCCCTCAAATCAGTTGCGTCTTGTGGAGGCGTGAATTGAAATTCATCGAGAAGGGCCGTCCGCGCACCGGTCTCCGGCCATCGGAGGGGAAGAGATTTTCAAAATTGCCCCACTCGGAAAGCATTCCGCTCGGCGAGGTCACCGAGGCGCAATGAACCGCTTGAATCCGGAGCTCATATGCAGTGAAGTCTTTGGTTTACTGACGGAAAGGAGGTGATCGAAATGGAGGATGGTCTTGATGACCTTATGCAGCAGTGGATAGAAATGCAGCAGTGGATAGAAGCGATGTGGATGGGAAAACATCCGACGGACAGACGAGAACGATCCAGTTTCGATTCACCTTCAAGGAGGATTTGCAATGAACAGATCAACATCCGTAGAGCATAACGAGCCGGAGTTCGTTGACGGCGGCTCCGATGAAATTCCTGCCGTAGACGTCGAGCAATTTCGTATCCGGGATCAGGCGGCTTATGCCCGTGAAATCGCCAACGGCAATCTCGTGCTGATCTTTGACACCACGCTGCGTGATGGCGAGCAAAGCCCCGGCGCCACGCTCAATACCCAGGAAAAACTGGAGATCGCCCACCAACTCGCCCGCTTGGGCGTCGACATTATCGAGGCGGGCTTCCCGGCCGCCAGCCCCGGCGATTTAGAGGCGGTGAAGCGCATCGCCGAGACGGTGGGGCGCAAGCCGCGCCGCGGCAAGAACGGCGAAATTGTCGCTCCGCCCGTCATCGCCGGCCTGGCGCGCGCCAACAAGAGCGACATCGACAAGGCGTGGGAGGCGGTGCAGGGCGCCGTTCGTCCGCGCATTCACACCTTTCTGGCCACCAGCGACATCCACATGCAGTATAAGTTGCGCATGACGCGCGACGAGGTGTTGGAGACCGTCGGCGACATGGTCGCTTATGCCCGCAGCCTCTGTCAAGACGTCGAGTTCAGCCCGGAGGACGGCGGCCGCAGCGACCCGGAGTTCTTGGTCAAGGTGTTGGAGGTGGCGATCAAAGCCGGCGCCACCACGCTCAACATCCCGGACACCGTCGGCTACACTACGCCGGAGGAGTACGGTGCCCTGATAAAATATCTGCGCGAAAACACCCCCGGCGGCAAGGAGGTCATCTTCTCCTGTCATTGTCACAATGACCTAGGGCTGGCGACCGCCAACACGCTGGCCGGCGTGCGCAATGGCGCGCGCCAGATCGAGGTGACCATCAACGGCATCGGCGAGCGCGCCGGCAACACCAGCCTAGAGGAAACGGTGATGGCGATGTATGTGCGGCCACAGGTCTTCGGCCTCGCCACCAACATCATTACGCAGGAGATTCACCGCACCAGCGACATGGTGAGCCGCTACACCGGCATGGTCATTCAGCCCAACAAGGCGATCGTCGGCGCCAATGCCTTTGCGCACGAGGCGGGCATCCATCAGGACGGCATGCTCAAGCACAAGCGCACCTACGAAATTATGGACGCTTCCACCATCGGACTGAACACCAGCAAGCTTGTGCTGGGCAAACACTCCGGCAAACACGCGCTGGCGCGCAAGTTGGAGAGCATGGGCTACCGTCTCACGCAGGAGGAACTGAAGGAAGTTTTCAATCGCTTCAAAGAGCTGGCAGATAAAAAGAAGAACGTCACCGAGGCCGACCTGGAGGCGTTGGTCGGCGATGAGCTGTACCAGCCGGTCGAAGCGTGGGAGTTGGTCGAAGTGCAGGCGCATTGCGGCACCACGCTGACGCCTACGGCGGTGGTGAAGCTCAAGGACAACAGCACCGGCGAGATAAAGATGGGCGCAGCCACCGGCACCGGCCCGGTGGACGCCGTCTACAAAGCGATCAACGAAGTGGTCAAGGTGCCCAACAACCTGGTCGAATTTCTGGTGCAGGCGGTCACCGAGGGCATTGACGCCAACGGCGACGTCACCATTCGCATCGAGGTGCCCGACAGCCGCGGCTATAAAGAGACTGCACAAGGTCGCCAGCGCCGTCGCCTCTTCAGCGGCCGCGGGGTGGACACCGACATCATCGTTGCCAGCGCCAAGGCGTACATGCAGGCGCTGAACAAAATGATCGACGCGCTCAAGAGCGAGAGCGAAATCCCTAGCGGCCAGGTCACCGACGAACTGGTGATCGAGGCTGGACTGTAAAACAATCGCACGCGGATAACGCGGATTGAGCGGATTCACGCGGATTTTTCTTAATTTGCGCCGATCCGCACGACTCGCGTCATCCGCGTGCCATCCCACCTTTCCCAACCCACAAGTCGATGGAGCGCACGATGGCGCAGAAGATTCTCTTTGACACCGATCCGGGCATCGACGACGCCATGGCGCTGCTCTTTGCGCTGGCCTCGCCGGAGATCGAGGTGATCGGCGTGACGACCGTATTCGGCAACGTTCACACCGACCTGGCAACGCACAATGCCTTAGCGCTGCTGGAGTTCGCCGGTCGGCCGGATATCCCCGTCGCGCAAGGAGCGACGAGACCGCTGCATATCACCTTCGACGAGCCGGCCACCCTCGTTCACGCCGCAAATGGATTGGGCGAGGTTTTTCTGCCGAAGCCAACAGCGTCGCCCGATCCACGGCCGGCGGCGCAATTCATCGCCGAAGCCGTGATGCGCCTTCCCGGTGAAATCATCCTTGCGCCCGTAGGACCGCTGACCAATATCGCCCTGGCGTTGATGCTGGAGCCGCGCATCGTCGAACGGGTGGCGGGCGTCGTGCTGATGGGTGGCGCCGCCACCGTGAACGGCAACGTCAATCCGGCGGCGGAAGCCAACATCTGGCATGACCCACACGCCGCCGATATAGTTTTCAACGCCGGCTGGCCGGTCACCATGCTGGGGCTGGATGTGACGATGACAGTGCAGATGGACGACGCCTACTTTGCGGGGCTGCGCAGCTCTCCCACAGGTGAGTTTATTTACGCAATCTCGCGCTTCTATCTCGAGTTTCATCGTCAGGTGTACGGCCTTGACGTCTGCCACACGCACGATCCCTCCGTCATCGCCTATTTGATCGATCCAACGCTTTACACGGTAGAATACGGTCCGATTCGTGTCGTCACCGAAGGGATTGCCACCGGACTGACGCTGTGGGATCGCCGTGGGAAGTGGCGCCGGCCCAACGCATGGACAGACAGACCCGCCGTCGGCGTCTGTCTGGGCGTGGACGCGCCGCGCATGCTGGCGCTTTTCCGGGAACGCATCATCGGAAGGCACCGGTCAGAACAATCAGATGATTTCTGAACTCACCGGGGAGACGCCGCAAACACAGAATTTCACAGATTTTGCCCTGCGTATCAGCGGTGAGAACCCTTGTAGTGGACACATTGCATTCAACCTTCAAACACCCACAGACCGGGGAAGAACTCTATGACTCGTCATTTCATTATCGACACCGACACTGCCTCAGATGACGCCGTCGCCATCGTTATGGCTTTGCAGTGGCCCGACGTAGAGGTGGACGCCATCACCGTTGTCTACGGCAACATGCCGTTGGAGATCACAAGCGCCAACGCCCGCTACAGCGTGGAGGTGTGCGGCAAGGAGACGCCCATCTATGAGGGCTGCGCCAAACCCCTGCTCCGCTCCGTCGCTTATGCCGATTGGTTTCATGGTCCCTATGGCATGGGCAAATTAGGACGTTTGCAGCCGAAGCGCCCCGCCGCCGGACAGAATGCGGTCGAAGAGTTGATCCGCCGCTTCCGCGCGGCGCCGGGCGAGATCACGCTCGTCACTTTGGGGCCGTTGACCAATATCGCTGCGGCGCTTACCGTCGAGCCAAGAATGGCGGAGTGGGTCAAGGAGTGCTACATTATGGGCGGCGCCGCCAACTGCGTGGGCAACGTCACGCCGGCCGCAGAGTTTAACATCTGGTGCGACCCGGAGGCGGCACGCATCGTCTTTCACTCCGGCATGAAGTGCCTGATGGTCGGTTGGGAACATTGTCGCTTCGATGCAGCGCTCTCCGACGAGGAGATGGCTCATATTCGCTCCTTCGACACCGAACGGGCGCACTTTGCGCTGGATTGCAACTCTTTCGCACTAGACGCCGGGCGCAGAATTCAGGCTGCCGCCGGCCTGATGTTGCCCGACCCGGTGACGATGGCGATTGCGATCGAGCCGGACGTCTGTACGCGGCGCAGCCGGCATTACGTCGACGTCGCCTGCGCCGACGAGCTGACCCGGGGCATGACCGTCGTCGATGAGCTGCACGTGACCGGCAATCCGCCCAACATCGATGTCTGCTGGGAGATCGACAAGCCTCGCTGGAAGGAAATTTTATATCAAACGCTGCGGTAAGACTCCGACGGTATGATACGATTTTTTTCGACTACGCATGGACAGATGGCGAGTTGTTTATGGAATTGATGAAGAAGCAGCATGGGGCGGCATCCCGGCGGTGTGGCGTTGCCTCCTTATGATTACAGGGACCTTGAGGCCTTACTGGAGAACCTTTTGCACACTAGTGAATCTGAAATCGTTGTGTGAACACCGGTATCGATTATTTTACGTTTTCTGTCATCATTGACGATCTTGTCTTCCACGATGGCCGTACGTTGATGGGGGTACTCGGTGGCGGAGGACCGCAGACGGCCTTTGGCATGAAGCTGTGGACGCACGGGGGCGTCGGTCTCTGCGGCGGCGTGGGGGTGGACTTCCCACCGGAGGCGCAGGCCTGGCTCGACGCCATGGGGATCGACACGCGCGGCCTGCGCCGCGATCCGGTGCATCGCTCCCTGCGCGCCTGGCAGATCATTGAGGAGGATGGACGGCGCACACAGGTTTGGCGCACTCGGGGCGAGACTATTCCCACGCACTTGGCACTGCGCCCTGACCAGGTGCCGGATGCTTACTGGTCGGCGCGCGGCTTTCACTTCGGCGTGCATCCCGAAGCGCCCAACCTGCAGATCATGCGGGCGCTGTGCGAGCGCGGGATCGTTGTCAGCATTGAGCCGTTTCGGGAAGCCTCGCATCCGCTAAGTGACGCGGAGCTAAGCACGCTGGTCGGCGCCTGTGACATTTTCTCTCCCAATCTGGTCGAAGCCGAGTCGTTGGTGGGAAGCGGCGACCCGATGGCGCTGATTCGACGCTTGACGGACGCCGGCGCAGCCATCGTAGCGCTGCGCATGGGCGCCGAAGGCTCTATCGTGCATCGGGCGGCGACCGGCGAGACGTGGTGCATTCCGGCCGTGCGCACGCAGGTGGTGGATCCGGTCGGCGCCGGCAACGCCTACTGCGGCGCTCTGCTCGTCGGCTGGCTGGAGACGGGCGACTTGCGGCTGGCAGGTATGTACGCATCTGTTGCGGCGAGTTTTCTGGTGGAACAACACGGCCTCCCGGCGCCGCGCCTCGACCTCCGCCGGGAGGCAGAGCGGCGACTGGTCGACCTTGCCGATTCTCACTGAATTTCAAACACGCCTTCCATGCCGCCGGCGAGCACCCTCCCTTGACGCGTCCTCAGGAAGGTGAGCGCCGGCGGTGAAGGGAGCGGCGTCCAGCGGATGCCATCCTCCGAGCGCCAGATGCGTTCGACGTCGCTGAGCAGCCAACCGTCCGGCAACGCCAGCAGGGCGTTGACGACCTCAGGCGAATCGGGAACAGGTCGGAAGGTATAGCCGCCGTCATCCGAGCGCCACAGGCCGGCGCCTTCCGTCCCCGCCAACACAGGACCGCCGCCGTGAAACGCAGGCGATACGGCGATCGACAGCACCGGCGCCGGCAAAGAGGCGATCTGCTTCCAGCCGCGCCCTGCGTTGGGCGACCGATAGAGTCCGTTCCCTGCGCCGGCGAAGACAACTTCCAGCGGAGGCCAGTCGCCATCCGGCGGCGGCGGCGCCCACGCCAGCGTCAGCACGTCGAAGTCAAACAGGCCGAAATTGCAGACGAAGAAGTCACGACCTCGATTGGCGCTGCGCAACACACCGGCCCCCGACGTGCCCGCCAGGATCACGCCGGTGCGCTCGTGATCGGGATGAGGCGCCAGACAGACGACCGGCGCCGTCACATTGTCCACCCAGCTTGCACGCCAACCACCGTCATCCGTCGTGTAGGCGACGCCGTGCGTCGCACCCCCGACCAGCAGCCGTTCGCCATTATGAAAGCAACAGGAAGGATGGTGATCGGGCTGGGGCGTGGCGAGCAACGCTCCGTTTTTATAGAGAAATAGGCCTTCTGGGCCAAGCGCCCAAATTTCCTCGTGGTTTTCGGTGAGCGAAAGAATAACAGGCATGGCTACGGCGTGAAACTTTGCTGAGGTTTGCGATGATAAACGATGGCGTCAGTGCTCAACGCCATGGACGCACCGCTGACTGCAGCTTCCAAGGCCGCTGCTACGACGTCCGTGGCGTCGAGCAAACCGGCGCGCTGCGCATCCACAATTTCTCCTTTGAGCACGTCATAAGTCATGGGTGGGCCCTGTTCGGCCACCCGCTCGAGGATGAGGGCGGGTGCAGAGACGCCTGCGTTGCGCAGCATCTGTCGCTGTGGCGCGTGTAATGCGTTGGCCAAGATGCGCATGCCGGACGCACACTCTGCATCATGCTCTTGCGTTGCTGCTGCCAGCACTGCGCTGCGACAATGCAACAGCGCCGCCCCGCCGCCTGCCACCACGCCCCCGCGTTGCACGGCGGAGAGCACCTTCCAGGCGCGTTCCGCCTGGGCACGACGCATCTCGCGCTCCGGTTGGTGATAGGCGCCGATCTTCAAGACGCCGACGCCGCCGGTCAGCGCAGCCAGCCGGCGCACGAGAAGAGGGCGCTCTTCGTCGTCATAAGGCAATGTGGCCAGACGGCGGCTGAGATCGGCGATCTGTTCCTGGATGAACGCCCGCCGCACCCCCTCCATCGTGACCACAAGATTTTTTTCAGAAAACTCCACGCGCTGAGCACGGCCCAAATCTTCCGGTCGCGCATCTTTGGCCGTGCGTTCGCCGATCTCGCCCAAAACGGCTGCCCCGGTCATTGCAGCGAGGTCCTGCAGCGCAAAACGGCGCTCATCGCCGACCGCCTTCGGCTTGACCGCCAGGATGGTCACTTTGCGTTTCTCGGCGGGCTGCATCTGATTGGCGACGAGCAGGTTCAACGCCGGGCCGGAGACATCAGGCGCAAGGATCAGGAGCGCTTTGCGTCCGGCGCGAATCGTCGCTTCGAGGAGGGCGATCGCAGGTGCCGCTTCATGGAGGGGTTTGTCGAGGAGCGCAACCGCCGGCGCAACGAGCACGCTGCGTCGACGCTCCATCTCGGTGTAGAAGTACATGCTGGCGATTTCGGCGCCGTAGTGTGCGCCGCCTAGGTATTGTCGCTCCAGATAGGGGGCCACATAGGATTCGATCTGGATGTGACCATCTGCGCCGAGTAGATAGCTCATCTCACCCAGCACGGCGGCCAGGTCATCGTCCTGAACGACCGTGCGCGCGACCACGGCCAGGTTGCGTTCTCCGTTGACCTGTAAGCTTTGGCGGCGCAGCGCGTCGACTGCCACGGCCGCGCCCCGTCGCATCCCTTCGGTCAGGCGCATGGCGTTGAAACCGGCCGCGATCTGGCGAACGCCTTCATCGACCAACGCCCGCATCAATACAAGCGCAGTGGCGCCGCCGTCGCCCACCTGCTGTTCGAGCCGCCAGATTACGTGGCGCGCCAGCATGGCGCCGACGTCAAGGTCGGGCCTGCCCAGGCTGATGATGCGACGCAGTGCAGTGGCGGCGTCGTCGAGCGCTTCTACAATGCGTCGCGTGCCTTCGTAGTTGAGCACCGGCCCACGGCTGGGACCAAGCGTCGCCGCCACCATGTCGGCCAGCATGGCGATGCCTGCATGAAGCTGGTTGCGCGCCTCGGGTTGAAATGCAATCCCCGGACGCAGAACAGGCGTCGATGGCGCAGAAGGACGATTGGGTTGTGGCATAGACGAACCTTTGCGAACGACCTTCGATTTTGAATCTTGCCGGCAAATCATTGAACGAGGGTGAACTTCAGCCCTGGAAATGCTACCCCAGGCGTAAGCATTCGTCAAAACCGAGGAGTGGGTCAGGAGCGGTTGGCGTAGGCGCGCTGCAAGGCGGTGAGCAGCGTCTCTCGCTGCACCGGTTTGCTCACGTAGTCATCCATGCTGTGTTCGAGGTACAGCTTGCGCTGACTCTCGAAAACGTTCGCCGTCATTGCAACGATCCAGGGTTGCCGCGCAGCGGGCAAGATGGCGCGAATACGCTGCGTCGCCTCGACGCCGTCCATTTCCGGCATCTGAACGTCCATCAGAATCACATCATAGGGTTGACGGCGCACCGCCTCCACCGCCTGCACACCGTCGCTGACGACATCGGCGCGATAGCCAAGACGTCCGAGCATGGTCTGAATGACCTTTTGGTTGACCAGATTGTCTTCCGCAACCAGGATGCGCAAGGGGCACCGCTGCGCCATCTGCGCGTCCCACCGGGCGAGGTCGCCGTGCTTTTCAGGGGGCACTTCACTTTGCCATAAGGCTGAGAGGGCTTTGCGGAGATGGGAAGG
Organism: Caldilinea sp.; assembly: GCA_025055055.1. Lineage (GTDB taxonomy): Bacteria > Chloroflexota > Anaerolineae > Caldilineales > Caldilineaceae > Caldilinea. The sequence goes on from JANWYX010000196.1 coordinate 26,019, forward strand.
TTTGATCGGTTTGGTGAGACGTCTATCGACGCCGACGGCGCGCAAGTCTTCTATTTCTGCGTCGAGTGGCGTAAGCAACAGAATGGCCGGACGATTGGAGCCCCAGCGCTGATGAATTGCGTTCGCTGCAGTCACTCCATCCATGTCCGGCATCTGCATGTCAAGCAAAATCACGTCGAACCGTTCGCCTTGTTCCATGCGTTGCAACGCATCTGCGGCGGAGTCGGCCACGACACACGTCATCTTCCACTCCGCCGCGTATTGTCTCAAGATGTCTTGGTTGGTCCGATTGCCAACCACGATGAGAAGGCGTTTGCCCGCCAATCCTTTGTCTACACCGCTCGCATCCTGCGTCGTTGTTTCTGGCGCCGCCTGCAGTGAGACTTGCACATGAAAGGTTGAGCCTTTGCCCGGAACGCCTTCGCTCTCCACCCAGATCGAGCCGCCCATTTCCTCGATAATTTTGCGCGCAATGGCGAGGCCCAATCCTGCGCCGCCATGCCGTCGCGTGGCAGAGGCGTCCACCTGACTGAAAGGCCGGAAAAGCAACGGTTGACGGTCTTTCGGGATGCCGATGCCTGTGTCCTGCACTTCAAAATGCAGAGAATAACGAGATGGTGCGTTGCCATCACCATCCGGCTCTCGGCGGCCGGTGATCCGCAGGTTGACTTCGCCTGCGTCGGTGAATTTGACGGCGTTGCTCAACAGGTTGACCAGCACCTGACGTAGACGGGTGACGTCCCCGAGCACCTGTTCCGGGATGTCACCGTGGACGGCGTAGGTGAGCTCCAGCTGTTTACGCAGCGCCTGCACGGCCACCAGGTCAAGGGCCGACTCGACGCACGACAGGAGCGCAAAGGGTTGCATCTCCAGCTCGAGCCGCCCCGATTCAATTTTGGAGAAATCCAAAATGTCGTTAACGAGGGCAAGAAGGTTTTCGCTCGACAGACGCACTGTTTCGACGAAGTCGCGCTGCTCTTCATTTAACGGCGTGTCGAGCAGCAGGCCGGTCATGCCGACGATGGCGTTGAGCGGGGTGCGAATTTCGTGGCTCATGTTGGCCAAGAACTCGCTTTTGGCGCGCGTGGCGGCTTCCGCCGCCTCTTTTGCAGCCCGCAACGTTTGCTCGGCCAGTTTTCGCTCGGTGATGTCGTGGAGCAGCAGCAACGTTCCCAGACGCTCTCCGGAGAGCGTCTCTAGAGAGGAAGTGCGAACTTCTAGAGTAGCTCCCTCTGGCGTTGTTATCTCGAAGACTTCCGCTTGTCGCAAGAGTTGGGCGGTGATTGCGGTGCCTGTCGAGTTGATTTCATCCAGTGTTCGTCCAATCGCGGCAGCCGCCGTCTCCATCTGCAAAATGGCTGCGCCGGCAGGATTGAGGTCTATTATTCGCCGGTCAGCGTCGATGACGACCATGCCCTCATTCATATGCTCGACCAATTGCGCCCGCGCAAGCGGCACGATGCGCAGCAGCCCCAGCTTGAGAATCGCCCAGGCGAGCAGCGCGCCGACCAGCGCAAATGCGATCGACGTCAGGTCCAACCAGGGCCAGGGTGTGAGGTCAAAGAGATAGACGAAATTGGCGATCCACGGAACGAGAACCGCCGCCAGGATGACGATGGATTGCAGCCGGTAGGGAGGGTGATGGGCGTTCGTCAGCGCGTTGCGCACGAGCAACACGGCGCCGACCAGAACCAAGGCGTACAGGTAGGCCGCATAAAGCCAGAAGAGCGGCCCGTGAGTGTAATCATCTTCCAGCCCGTAAGGCGTCTGAACAAGCTGCACAGTCGCCCAGAAGAGGTGATGTCGATCGTTGGTGAAGGCGGTTACAATCGCCAGCAAAGGAGGCAGCCAGAGCAGATGGCGCCAAGGGCCGGCGAAAAGTCGAGCGGAGCCGATGTACCGGAGAACAAACAGGAAGAACCAAACGGGCGTGGTCTGGATGCCGATATGACTGAACTGGTTGATGAGAATTTTCTGCTGTAGATCGGTGACCGTCAGCGCCAGTCCATCGCAGAAAGCCCACAACGCAGCGCTGAGCATCAAGAATGTGAGCTCGCACGCGCCGGGTTTGTTGTGCTCTCGCCAGGTTTGTTTTGCGACGAAGAGCGCCCCAAAGAGAGCCGCTATGTAGGGTAGTATGATCCAATGAATCTGCAAAAGATGTCACCGTTAAGAACGAGCATCTCAATTTCAGGCTACAATGTTTTCGATTATCTAAAATTATATGCAACCCCTGGCAGTTTTTTGCACGCGCAAAATGGCGTAAGTCGGGATGTCACGCCGGAGGCATGATCGACGCAGGAGGGAGCTACTGAGGCAAAGACGTTCCGGCAGCGCATTGGGTCAAAGCGAGTCTGGAGGTGCAGCTGCGAGCTGCGCCTCCAGATTTCCAGATTTATGGATTAAATTCCGTCAAGCTTTCCGGAAGATGGTTGCCGAACCCGGCGATCAACCTTGCAGTTCGATCACGCGTTCGATGATCTTGCCTGTGCTTTGATCGCATAGAATCTGTTTGAGCCGGTTGCCGTGCATCCGTTCCTCTTTGACGAGTGCCAGGCCATCGCGGATTTCATGTTGCACTGCGATCGGTTTGGCCGGCGCCTCCGCCCGCCATTCAAAGAGATCGACCGGCTCCCATCGTTTCGATGCGGCGGATTTGTAACAGGCGTCCAGAATGGCGTTGACTACGTAGCCGTCGTAGAAGGTCTCCATCGGTTGTCGGCCGCCGTCCAGCGCATCGAACATGTCGGCGAACATGTGGACGTAGCCCAGCTCGTGCACTTCGTCGCCGACGGGGAAAAGCCAGCCGCTTTCCGTCTCCGCCTTTTCCGCAGTGTAGCCGCCTTTGGCTGCCGTGAACATCTCGAAGCCGGTGCGCAAGAAGTGGTTGAGCCAGATCGTACCTTGCGTGCCGGCGACCTCGTCGCGCAAGTCCATGCCACCCCGGAAGCTCCAGCTCACCTCGAACTGACCGACGGCGCCGTTTTCAAAGCGGATCAGGGCAATGGCGTTGTCGTCGGCAGGGATAGGGTGGACAAGCGTATCCGCCCAACACATCACCTCCACCGGTCGATTGTTCTTGCCGACGAAATTGCGGATGATCTCTGCACAGTGACAGCCGAGATCCACGATGGCGCCGCCGCCCGCCAGCTCCTTGTCCCAGAACCAGGCGCTGTGCGGCCCAGAGTGCGTCTCGCGCGAGCGCACCCAGAGCACATCGCCGATGGCGCCTGCGCGCACCGACGCCAATGCCTTCAGCGTCTTGGGCGTATAGACCAGGTCCTCCAGATAGCCGGCGAAGACGCCTGCCCGCTCCACGATCTCCAGGATCTGTCGCGCCTCTTGTGCGTTGCGCGCCAGCGGCTTGGTGAGCAGCACTGCCTTGCCTGCCCTCGCCGCCAAATCTACGGCTTCGACATGCTGATAGTTGGGCAAGCCGATCACGACGACGTCGGTCTCCGGGTCGTTGATGGCCCTTGCCAGGTCATCGGTGGCTTTGGGGATGCCCCATTCTTTGGCGAAGGCATAGGCGCGGTTGTGGCTGCGCGAGTAAATCACCTCCACGCGATCCCGGCTGCGCGCGCCGTGCAGCGTCATCGTATAAAACATGCCGATCAATCCGGCGCCCAGCATGGTTACTTTATGTGCTTTCGACATACAATGATCCTCTCCTTCGGGTGAATTGAATCTGGGGATTGCATTGCCGCAGAAGCAGTATACCCAAAAGATTAACGATCTCATAACCTTCTGTTCGAGCGCCTTCTCAATGTCTTTAACATGCCGGAGGTATTGTGAAGAGCAACCGGAGGTATTGTGAAGAGCAAAATGTATCGCACACCTTCTCGCCTGCAAGTGATTGCGCACCGCGGTTTTTCCGGCCTGTATCCGGAAAATACACTGATCGCCATCGACGCCGCCATTCGCCTGGGTGTGGACATGGTGGAGGTGGATGTGCGCCTCAGTCGCGACGGCGCCCCTGTCCTTTTGCACGACGCCTCGCTGGAATCGACGACGGAGGGCAAGGGCAAGGTCTATGAGCACGATGTTGACGCGCTGGTCAGGCTGGATGCAGGAAGATGGAAGGCTCCGCACTTCCGGGGGGAGCGTATTCCAACGCTGGTTGAGGCGTTGCGTTTAGTTCGTCACCGCGTTGCTCTGAACCTCGATTTAAAGGTTGCGGACGCAATTGTCCCAACCATCATGCTGGTGCGCCAACTCGACATGCTCGATCAGGTGGTGCTTAGCGGGCTGCGCCCCTGTCATGTGCGGTGGGTGCGCCGCCTTGAGCCGCGCATCCATGTGCTGCTCAACGGCCATGGCATCTTGGAATCGCTGATGCGGGTGATGTCGGCGCGCTGCGCCTTCGCCCTCACGCTTTGGCAGGCGCGACGTTCGGCAGCGCTGGGGTTGAACGTGAGCCATCGCTATTTGGCTCGGCCGTTGATCGACCAGGCACATGCGCACAATCTCAAGGTGTGGACTTGGACGATCGATGACCCGGTGCGCGCAGCGGCGTTGGCGCGACTGGGTGTGGCAGCCATCACCAGCAACCGGCCGGATCGCATTCTGCCGCTTGTCCGCCCTCAGAACTTTCCCTCATCCTGTGAAGCGGCGCTTCAGAGCTGATGGCGCGCAACGAAGTCGTCGATCAGGCGACGGGCGATGCTGATTTTAGGCGGGAGCAGCGGCAGCGCGTCGGGTGCGAACCATTGCGCGTCGGCGATCTCGCCGGCGCCCACCACAATTTCACCGCCGGCATGCTCCGCCGTGAAGCCGATCATCAGGGAATTGGGGAAAGGCCAGGGCTGGCTGCCGAAGTAGCGGATGTTATCCACCTGCACGCCGGTCTCTTCCTCCACCTCGCGGCGCACGCACTCCTCCAGCGTCTCGCCTGCTTCGACAAAGCCTGCAATGACGCTGTAACGGCCGGGTGGAAAACGATGGTTGCGCGCCAGGAGGATGCGAGGTCCATCTTCAAACCGCCGCGTGACGGCCACAATGATCGCCGGCGAGATGCGCGGGTAGCTGGTCAGTCTGCAGCGAGGGCAACGGCGGGCGCGCTCTTCCGTCAGCAGCTCGGTCCGCGCGCCGCAACGTCCACAAAACTGATGATCGCGATCCCAGTGCGCGATCTGCTTGGCGCGGCCTGCCAGTCCGATCTCGAACTCATCCATCTGCTCAAAAAGCGCGCGCAGGTCGTAGGCGGCAAACCCGTTCGGCAGCGTTGCATCGTCTGCAATGCAGCCGGAGAAACAATGGAGCGCAGGGTCGCCTATAAGCATGCCCAGATATTCTGTGCATGCAGCCGTGAGCCCTAGTTCCTGTGGCGTCGCCGCAATCGGAATGGAGGGCGCGCCGTTATGTTCATCTACGATCAGGCGGTCGCCTTGATACAGGTACCAGCGCGCCGGCCCGTTGGGTTCAGGCGCGCTGACGCCGGGAATAAATCGCATTGTCGACATGCCTTCCGGGATCGACATTTTCCGTCCGTTTCATGCAAAGCGGCGCGCCAGCTCGGCCTCGACATCCTCCCAACGCAGGCCGCGCATGTTCAGAAAGACGAGCGTATGATAGACGAAATCCGCCAGCTCGTAGATCACGCGTTCGTTACTTTCATCCTTGGCGGCGACGATCACTTCGATCATCTCTTCTCCCATTTTCTTCAAGACTTCGTTCTCGCCTTTGGCAAAAAGGGTGGCGGTGTAGGAGCCGACGCGCGGATTTTCTTTGCGATCCTGAATTGTGGCGGCGAGCGTTGCAAGTGTTGACATGAGGCCCTTTATCCGTTTCACTTTTGTATAGGTTATCCAGTTGGCTCATCTTACCCGGCTGCGCAACGCACGATTGGGTTTAGACGATTTTGCGAAAGAAACAGGAAGCTGCACCCGTATGACAGGCGGGGCCTGCCGGCTCGACCTGAATGAGCAGCGTATCGCCGTCACAATCAAGGGAAACGGCGACAACCTTTTGGATGTTGCCGCTGGTAGCGCCTTTGTGCCATAGCTTCTGACGACTGCGACTCCAGAAAACCGTTTCGCCGAGCTCTAAGGTCAGCGCCAGGCTTTCGGCATTCATCCACGCCATCATTAACACCTGACCGGTGTGCACATCCTGCACGATCGCCGGAATCAACCCGGCTTCGTTGTAGCGAAGCTCCTGCAAAAATTCTAAGGAGGTCATGAGTGCGCCGTCGAGTGTGGAAGGTGCGCTGAAGTTGCTTCGTCCATCGGGAATGGAAAACGCACCGGCGTGCCGGCCGCGCGCAGCTGTTCCTTGATTTCCAAAATGCTGATCTCTCGGAAGTGAAAGAGGCTGGCGGCCAAGGCGGCGGCGGCTCCACCTTCGGTGAGCGCCTGCACAAAGTGCTCCGGCCGACCGGCGCCCCCGCTGGCGATCACCGGGATAGAGACGGCGTCGCTGATGGCGCGCGTCAGCGGGATGTCGTAGCCTTCCTTGGTGCCGTCGCCGTCCATGGAGGTGAGCAGAATCTCGCCCGCGCCTCGTCGCTCCACTTCGCGCGCCCATTCCACTGCGTCGATGCCGGTGTTGATGCGACCGCCGTTCACGAAGACGTCCCAGCCCGGTCCGCGTTCGGCGAGCTCCTGGCCGCGTCTTCGCCGCGCATCGATGGCTACCACGATGCACTGGCTGCCGAAGCGCGTCGCCGCTTCCGTGATCAGGGATGGATTGCGCACCGCTGCGCTGTTGACGCTCACTTTGTCGGCGCCGGCCAGCAGAATGGCACGCATGTCCTCCACGGTGCGGATGCCGCCGCCGACCGTAAAGGGGATGAAGACGCTGTCCGCCACGCGGCGCACCATGTCGATCACGATAGCGCGCGCTTCATGCGTCGCCGTAATGTCGAGAAAGACCAGCTCGTCGGCGCCCTCGCGGTCATAAACTTGCGCCTGCGCCACAGGATCGCCGGCGTCGATCAGGTCGATGAAGTTCACGCCCTTGACAACGCGGCCGTCTTTCACATCCAAACAAGGAATGATGCGTTTCGCCAACATATTGACTATTATACGCGCAGCCGGCTGAGGAATTCCAATGCAGCGTCCAGCGCCGGCAACTGTTCGGGGGAGGTCTCGGTCAGCAGCTCCCACGCTTCCTGCGCGGAAACCCAGCGCGCCTCGCAGTGATTTTCGTGGCCGAGCCGAATTTCCCCGGGTCCAATCTCTGCCAGGTAGTAAACGATGGTGCGCTCGACCTCGAAGCCGCGGATCACCGAGGTATAGTGAAGCTCGGTGCGGCAGGTGTCGTAGACTTTGCGCACCGGCAAGCCCGCCTCTTCGGAAAATTCGCGACGGGCGCAAGAGATGTCGCCCTCGTTGCGGTGACGTCCACCGCGTGGGAACTGCCACTGCTCGAAGAAAAGATTGTAAAGGAGGAGAAACTGCGGTTCGCCGTTTTCCCAGCGAAACGGAATCAGCCCTGCGCTGCGCCGCACGAGCGGCTGATGCCCGATCCGGATCGCCTCGGCCAGGTCTAGGGCGCCTGTGTAGAGCGCCTGCCCCACGATGACGCCCTCGATGTTATAAAATTCGTGGGCCTTCAGTGTCTCAATGTCGGCAATGCCGGCGACGCCGCCGCTGGCGATCACTTTGAGACCGGTGACGTCGCCCAGGCGTGAGGTCATTTCGATATTGACGCCGGAGAGCATTCCGTCTCGGCTGATGTCGGTGTAGACGACGCGTTTCACGCCCATCGCCTGCATGCGATGCCCTAACTCAATGGCGTCCACGCTGCTGGTCGTTTGCCAACCGTGCGTAGCGACCTTGCCGTCGCGTGCGTCGATGCCGACCACGATGCGTTCCGGACCCCAGCGCAATAGGGCCTCCGAGATCAGCCCTGGGTTGTCGATCGCCGCCGTGCCAAGCACTACACGATCGGCGCCTAACTCCAGGGCGAGCTGAATATCCTCAGGCGTGCGTAGACCACCGCCAAACTGAATCGGAATATCGACCGCTTTCCGAATTTCGCGGAGACGACGCAGATTGATGGGAAGATTTTGTTCCAGCTCTTCTTGGGGCGTGACAGGCTTGTGCTGGCCCGGATGTTGAATCAGGATGTGCGGGGAGCGATGCAATGCATTCAAGTGTGCTTGGGTGGCGCCAAGCGCGCCGTCAAGGTTGACGACATGCAGCCATTCTGCTCCCTGGGCTGCCCAATGCTGCGCCATTGCAGCCGGATCGTCGCCGAACACAGTTTCCGCCGTAGGATCTCCTTGGCGCAGGCGCACACACCGACCCTGACGCAGATCGATTGCCGGATAGATGATCATCTATGAAAACCTTGCTAAGCCGTTTTGATGCATCAAGTTAACCATTTCAATAAACAGCACTTTACCACAACTCTGTCCAGGGGAACGTAACTTACCATCCTCAAAAATTCGCTTCAGGCGGAGCTTTCCAAGACAGGCGTTGCACGAAGAAACGGGCGTAGTTGGCGCTTCTGTATGCACCCCATGTAGAATGGGTGTGCGCTGACCATCGACACATCAACTCAACAAAAGACGCAAAAAAGCGAAAGAACCAACGACGGACGAGGAAACGGATCAGATCTGGAGTCACGTATGCAATTTTCTCGCTTTGGAGAAAAATTCACCGGCCCGAGCGGCGTCTTGACTTTGATGGATGATCTCGGGTCTGCGCTGGCGGCGGGCGCAGGCAAGGTGCTGATGCTGGGCGGCGGCAATCCGGCCAAGATTCCGGCAATGGAAGCCCGCTTCCGCCAACGCATGCTCGATATGTTGGAGGAGGAAGACGGCTTTGCGCGTATGGTGGGCGATTACAGCGCGCCGGAGGGCCATCGCTCTTTTATTGCTGCGCTCGCCTCTCTGTTGCGTCGCACCTACGGCTGGGAGATCGGCCCGGAGCACATTGCGCTCACGAACGGGAGTCAAACTTCGTTTTTCTATCTGTTTAACCTGTTCGCAGGAGAGTTTCGCAATGGAAGCCACAAGCGCATCCTGCTGCCGCTGGCGCCCGAGTACATCGGGTACGCCGACGTAGGACTGACCGACGAACATTTCGTCTCCTATCGTCCGGAGATTTCATTTCTGGCGGATCGTTTTTTTAAGTATCGCATCGACTTCGAGGCGCTGCACATCGGCCCTGAGATCGGAGCCATCTGCGTCTCGAGACCAACCAATCCCACCGGTAACGTGCTCACCGACGAAGAGATCGATCGTCTCAGTCGGCTGGCGAAGGCGCACGACATCCCGCTTATCATCGACAACGCCTACGGAGCGCCTTTCCCTCACATCCTCTACGCCGACGCGCGCCCGGTCTGGGAAGAGCATCTGATCCTGTGCATGAGCCTTTCCAAGCTCGGCATTCCCGGCCCTCGCACCGGCATTGTGATTGCCCATCCGCGGGTGGTGCAGGCCATCACTGCGCTCAATGCCATCATCAGCCTGGCGCCGGGCAGCGTCGGCGCTGCGCTGGCGCTCGACATGGTGCAGAGCGGCGAAGTGATTCGGCTCAGCCAGGAGGTGATCCGCCCCTTCTACCAGGCCAAGGCGGAGCAGGCTGTCGCCTGGGTGCGCGAGGCGATGGGAGACGCGCCGTGTTACATTCACAAACCCGAAGGCGCCTTTTTCCTCTGGCTTTGGTTCAAGGATCTGCCGATCTCCAGCCAGACGCTCTACGAGCGGCTCAAAGCGCGCAACGTGATCGTGCTGTCCGGCCATTACTTCTTCCCCGGCTTAAAAGAGGAGTGGCCCCATAAACAAGAATGCCTGCGCGTGAGTTACGCTCAGGACGACGCCATCGTGCACGCCGGAATCCAGATCATCGCCGAAGAGGTCCGGCGCGCCTACGGTCTGCCCGGCCGATGACGCCTCGCCCTGACTCCCCACCCCTTATCCCTAATGCAACGTATTCCCTTGAATCGGTGTGAATGAACGCGATCCGAAGCGGTCTCCTGGCTTGGAGGCGAGATCGAGGCAATGCTAGAATGTTTTCAGGAGAGATGATTTGAGATAGGGTTGAGATAGGGGCGATTTGAGACAGGGGTGATTCGAGATAGGGCGATTCGAGACGAGGGAGACTTGTCATGACGATCACTACCCAGGCGACCTGGACGGAGCGCGCGCGCAACGGCGCATACTCACTTGAAGAAAAGTTAGCCCGGCTGGATGTGGAGACCCTGACCTTCGACGACGTGTTGTTGATCCCCGGCTACACTGAGGTATTGCCCAGCGAAGTCGATCTGCGTGTCGAGCTGCACCCGCGGCTTCAGCTCAATATCCCGGTGCTCAGCGCGGCGATGGACACCGTCACCGAAAGCGAGCTGGCGATTGCGCTGGCGCGGCAGGGTGGGTTGGGCGTCATCCATCGCAATCTGTCGATCGAAGAGCAGGCCGCCGAAGTGGACAAGGTGAAGCGCAGCGAGAGCGGAATGATCGTCGACCCGATCACGCTGCCGCCGGACGCCACGTTGGCCGAAGCCGAGCAGTTGATGGCCCGTTATAAGATCAGCGGCGTGCCCATCACCGATGCGTCGGGCAAGCTGGTCGGCATTCTCACCAACCGCGACGTGCGTTTCGCCACCGATTTCACGCGGCCGATCCGGGAATATATGGTTTCGGAGAAGCTGGTGACTGCGCCGTTGGGAACGACGCTGGCCGAGGCACAGGAAATTTTACATCGGTATCGCATCGAGAAACTTCCTTTAGTGGATGAAGAAGGCCATCTGCGCGGGCTGATCACCTACAAGGACATTCTCAAGAAGCAGGATTATCCGAACTCTGCGAAAGACGATCGCGGTCGACTGCTCGTGGCTGCGGCGATCGGGGTCGGCGAGCAGGGCCTGCGTCGCGCCGAGGCAGTGATCGAGGCGGGCGCCGACGCCGTGGCGATCGATACAGCGCACGGCCATAGCAAAGGCGTCATCGAGACGATTCGAGCGCTGCGCCGACGCTTCGGCGACGTTCCGATCATTGCGGGCAACGTGGTGACGCGCGAGGGCGTGCGCGACCTGGTCGAAGCAGGCGCCTCGGTGGTCAAGGTGGGCGTGGGCGCCGGTTCGATCTGCACCACGCGCGTTGTGGCCGGCGCGGGCATGCCGCAGCTCACGGCCATCCTGATCTGCGCCGAGGCAGGCCGCGAATTCGGTGCACCTATCGTAGCGGACGGCGGCATCCGCTACAGCGGCGACATCACCAAAGCGCTGGCGGCCGGCGCGTCGGCGGTGATGCTCGGCAGTTTGCTGGCCGGGCTGCACGAATCCCCCGGCGAGATCGTAATCCGCGAAGGGCGTTCGTTCAAGGAGTATCGCGGCATGGGCAGTCTGAGCGCCATGAAGGGCCGCGCCGGCGACCGCTACCAGACGGCCCAGGGCGAATCGGCCAGCCCCGATATCAGCGGCAAACTGGTGCCCGAAGGAATCGAGGGACAGGTGCCCTACAAAGGCATGTTGAAAGATTTCATCTTTCAACT
>JANWYX010000402.1 GCA_025055055.1 Caldilinea sp.
GTCCCGATCGAGTCGATCGTGATGTTCCCGGCATACCCCTCGTTGCGGAAACGCTCCGCCATCCGCTCCGTCAACGGATACACCGTCGAACTCCCTGCTATGATGATATCGCCCGTCACCTCCAGGGGGTTCACTTCGGGCAACACGATGCCGGCCGCCGCAGGGGCGGGTTGCGCAGGCTGTGCAGGTTGAGCAGGTTGCGTCGGCTGCTCAGGCGCAGCGATAGGTGTTGGGGTCGCCGGCTCCGGGGTGGGCGCCGGCGTCGCCGGAGCGCCGCACGCACTGACGATCAGCGCGGTGATCAACAATGCAGCCAAAATCCACTGTCGCATTTTTTGCTCCTCTTCCCTTTCAATCTCGGCGTTCGCCATTAGTGAATCTTGCCAATCGAATGATTTTCCGATTGCGTTGCCCGAAACAGGGCAACGTCCATCTTTAAGCATATGGATGTGCAGTTAACGCCGACGCACTTTTCCGTTAACAGGGGATCAATGTTTTGTTAACGGAAGGTAAACAAGGGGCAAGGTGAAGGAGAAGGTGCTGCCGACGCCCTCGGTGCTCTCCACCCAGATATGGCCGTTGTGTGCCTGCACAGTATGTTTGGCGATCGCCAGCCCTAGGCCGGTGCCGCCGCCGCTGCGCGCTCGATCGGCCTTGTAGAAGCGTTCAAAGATACGAGGAACGTCTTCAGCCGGAATGCCAATGCCGGTATCTGCGACAGAGATGATCACGGCTTCAGCCGTCGCGCGGGCGCTGACCGTGATATAACCGCCGGGCGGGGTGAACTTAATCGCATTGTGCACCAGGTTCAGGATGACCGTGCGCACGCGATCGGTGTCGACCATCACCTCCGGCAGATTGGGGGCGAGCACGACATTGATGGTGAGATTGGCGCGCTCGGCTTGGGCGCGCAGGCGCTCCACAGCCGGTTCAATCAGCGTGGAAACTGCAGTGGGGAAGAGACGCAACGGCGCCTGACCCGACTCAATGCGAGAGAGCTCTAACAGTTCCTGCACCATCTGCGTCATCTCGTCCACCTCGATCTCCATGCGTTCGAGGAAACGTTCTGCAGCAGGGGGATCTTCGATGGCCCCATCGCGCAAGGTGTCGACCAAGGCCTTTATTGAGGCCAGCGGCGTGCGCAACTCATGCGAGAGGTTGCTGATAAAGTCGCGACGCACCGTCTCCAGCCGATGCAGATGGCTCAGGTCTTGCAACAAAACGAGAAAGCCATTGGCAGCCCCACGCAGAAACGGCGTTACAATAACGCGCACATAGGCTTCGTTTGTCAGCTCTAGCGTAGCAGACTGCTCTGTATTCTGCTTAATGCAGGCGAGCCAGACTTCGGCGATGCGATAATCTTTGACCACCTGGACAAAAGATTTGTGTAGGGCGTCTTCGGTCTTGACATTGAGGATGCGCGCCGCCGCCGGATTGATGATGCTGACGTAGCCGTGCTTGTTGAGCATAATCACCCCATCGGTCATCACATGCAGCACGGTGTGCAGACGATCGCGCTCACGGTTGCGTTTGCGGCTCTGGCGCTCCAGCCGCTCGGCCATGCGATTGACGGCGTAGCTGAGTGCGCCGATGTCGCCGTGGCCATGCGCCGGTACACGCGCCTCCAAGTCGCCTGTAGCGATTCGCTCAACGGTGGCTGTAATCTGTCGCACGCGCCAGGCGCTCAAATCCAATGCGGCGATCAGAAGCAGCGTAGCTGCGATGGCCATCAACAGGCCGGCCAGGAATAGCTCGCCGGTGCTGCGTTCGCCCTGAGCGATAAACCACATTAAAGCGGCGGCGAAGAAACAGAGGGCAACGAAAACGACCACAACATAGCGCCAACGATCGCGCACCGTCGATCGGATGCTGCGCCAGGTGAAAGGCTTCATCGGCGGCTGGACGCCTCCTGCCGGAAGCGGATGCACGCCGCCGTTCGCTCCTGAAGCAGAGACGTTTGTATGGTTGGGTGACCTCTGCGGAGACGGGAGGATGGCGCCTGGTTGTTGCATATGGATGGAACGGTTGGATCGATCAAGCTTTTAGAAGCGAACCTGTTGGAAGTAAACATAGCGTACGGCAGGAAGGTTAACAATTCTTCAAAAGCTTGTAAAAAACGTCGGCGACGCTTTGCACGTCATCCCTCGAACCGATAGCCGATGCCACGCACGGTGATGATCCGCTGGGGATCGGACGGATTTTCCTCGATTTTTTCGCGCAGCCAACGCACGTGCACATCCACAGTGCGGCTGCCGCCGTCAAACTCCCAGCCCCATACTCGCTCCAGGATCAGATCGCGGCTGAGCACGATTCCGCGATTGCGCGCCAGAAAGACGAGCAGATCGAACTCTTTTGGCTTGAGGTGATGAACTTCCCCCTTGCAAATCACCTCGCGGCGGCTGAGATCGATCACCAGATCGTCGAAGACCATGCGCTCGGCGACGACGTCCGGCTTCAGCGCAGCATTGGCGGCGTTCTCTTCCCGATCCATGCGCACGCGGCGCAGCATCGCCTTTACGCGCGCCAGCAGCTCACGCATACTGAACGGTTTGGTCAAGTAGTCGTCGGCGCCCATCTCCAGACCGACGACGCGATCCACTTCTTCGGTGCGCGCCGTCAACATGATGATCGGAGCG
>JANWYX010000009.1 GCA_025055055.1 Caldilinea sp.
TGCGCGTAGCGATCGAGCGTCATGCCCTGATAAACGGGCCATGTCGAAATAAAGCCGATGGTGACGGGACGGACCATTCTATCGGCAATTTTATCATGAGGCTGCAAAGAAGCGGCGTTTTGGAGGCCGGAGAATGTGAAAAACTCCCACGGCAAGCGAGGAGATGGGCAAAACCTAGGAGCTGCTCTGGATCGACAACTCCTTGTCGTCCAATCTCAGTTTTATATGGAAAGACCGGTCCACGGTGATGAAGGTCGAGCCTCTCATGCGCGTGGGGCTTTCCACTTCGATCGTATATAGGCCGGGTAAGATATTTCTAAATCGAAAATAGCCGCGTTTTGATGTTGTGCAGATCACCTGATAACGATCGACGCCTATCGTGCGCGGCAGTAGATACTCCTGGTCGGCCAGCAAGTGTCCGCGCGTCTGTGCAATAGAGGGGTTATAGGCGACGAACTGGCGCTGAAACGCCGGATAATCTATCCCGAGCACTTTGCCTGCGACGAGGGCGCGCCATGCCCGACGAACCGTCCCCGCATAGCCTGCCACCGTTCGATCCCAAATGAATGGCAGCGCATCCGATTTCTCTGCGTCGAGGACGGCCTCGCGCACTTCGCCCAGCTGCATCAAGTCTCCTAGCAGCCGTACCTGTGCACCGGCCAATGCTTTGCCGTTGAAAAGCGCCTGACCGCTCAGCGTCGCCCTTTGCTGCGCTGCAGTGGGCGCCGCCGGCGCCGAGGCAGGCTGCACCGTCTGCTGCGCCAGCGCCTCCCGCAGGGCGACAATGCGGTCGATCACGCGCAGGGGACGCCCTTGGTTGTCGACGCCTAGATGGCGGAAGGTGGCCCAGTCCCCGCGATGTCCGACCTGGTAGAGGCAAGCGCCGACGACGTCGTCCTGGTCGAGCAGCGCATTGTACCAGGCGAGCGACTCCCAGTAGCGATTCTCATCGAGCGGATCCTGCCGGTTGAGCCAACCTTCGTCGGGATTGTGCGGGTGACCGTAGGCGCGCGTCAGCCCGGCTTCGGTGATGACGATACGGTGACGGCTGCCATCGCTGCGGCGCGCAGCCTGAAGCACGCTGCGGTACAATCCTGCGCCGGTGTGCGTTCCCGGCCCCGGAATCAGCGAAGGCCAGCCGTACTCGTGGAACCCTAAATAAAGATAACTCGCCAACGTGCGCGGAAAAAAGTTGAGGTAATGCGAGGCTGCGCTGAAGTTGCCTGCGGCGAAGTTGAAAGCCACTGCTTCGATACCTTCCTGCATCAGGCGATGGCGAAACGCCACCTGGAAACGATCATACGCATCATAGAGGCGTTGGTAATAGGCCGGGTTTTCCCGATAGCTGCCGGAGGCGGGGCCGGGCAGGCACTCGTTGAGGCTCATCCAGGCGTCTATGTAAAGGCGTCCGTTGGGGTGGCGTCGCGTAAATTTGCCGAAATCGTAGGTGAGAATGCGCTCGGCGAAGCGACGCCCTTCGCCTTCTGGGTCGCCGCTCTCCAGCATGGCGCGCTGTGCGTCGTTGGTTAGATAGAAACGACCGATTACGAAAGCGTTCGGCGCGCGCCATTCGCGAACCTCGCGCAGCAGAATGTCATTGGCGGCGTCTTCGTGGATCAAGATCACCGGCGGCTGCACGCGGCTGATAGCGTCCCACAACCCATCGCGGTTTTCGGTGGAGTGCAGATAAAAGCCAAGTCGGTTGCGTTTGGGGGGGCGCAACGACGGCAATGGGGGAATCGGTTTGGGCGCAACTGGCTCCGTGGGTGCGGCTTCGACGACGCTCAACAACTGCATGTCGCCCACGCGTTCGGCGGCCCACCCTTGCAACACACGCCCATCCGACAGCGTCACGCGCACCGGCCACCAGGTCAGCCCATCGGCCGGAGTCGCCGCGCCGGTGACGATACAGGTTGTCCCTTTGGGCATAACGGCCAGCACGGGCGGCGCAGCAACGCCCAGGTAGCCCGGCGCGGCGCGCAGGTTGACGGCGGTGCAGGTGATGACGGATTGATTCGGTCGAAAAGACATTGTTCATTTCTCCTTGTGCCGGTCTGCGGCCATCCTACAGCCGTCGAAAGCTTCTGTCAATTCATCGCCCCAAAAACAAAGTGAGAGCATCTTGCCGTCTGCCGAAACCATGAGAATGCCGGCCGCCGGTTTCTCGCCAGCGGCCGGCAATGTGTGGACAATGGGGCTTGACTACCGGGTGATCACCGGCAGGAAGAGCTGATTTGCGTTCGCCGCCTCGAGCACGATCGTGTCATACACGATCAGTGACTCGTTGCCTGCGCCGTCTCGGAACTGCGCATAGACCGTGCAAACTTCCCCTGGCTCGCAGTCAAGCGTCCATGTCTTGCGTTCGGCCAACGGCTCCCAAGGGGCATTCTGCATCTCCTGCGTGTTGGAGAAGCGCATCTGGACGTTACCGCTCACTACATTGAAAAGCGTAGAGTAGAGATCGGTCTGATGCGCTGCCGCTCCCTGCGCCGCCCCCTCCAGCGGCGTGTCGGTGGCGCTGATGTACAAGGTCACCTGCTTGCTGCCGGTGCGCTGCTGACCGTTCTCGATCAAGATGGCGCCTGCAGGCATGTCCGGGTCGGCTTTGGGCGTAACCGCAATCGGGTCGCTCAGGTCGCCCTGCGCTCCTTCGTTCAACCCTTGCAGTCGGATGTAGTAGGTTTGGTCGTTGCGCAGGCCGGTGAGCAGGAAGTCGCCTTGCTGCCCCATCTCGAACGGCTGGCCTGGATCATCAGGAGTGGTGGAGATGTAAGCGATCATCTGCGTGTAAGAGAACGGCCGGCTCCATCCGATGAAGATCGAAGCGTTGAGCGGACGCACGCGGATTTTGTCCAGCACCAGCACCCTGTCGTCTTTCGGGTTAAGCGGATCGCGCTTGTTGTTGACTTCGGAGCCGTCGTTTTCGCCGCCGTTGTCGGTGTCGGCGCGGCAGGGACGCGTGCCCTGTTGCAGCTCCTGATAGTTGGTCAGGCCGTCGCGGTCCGGGTCGGCGTTGCGGTCGTCCTGCCCGACGATCAGTTTGCAGCGTTTTTCCCAATCGTCCGGCATGCAATCGTTGTCCGTATCGTCGGGGCCGCCGCACCGTTGCAGATCGGGTCGCGGGCCTTTAATCCAGAAGCCACCATTCCACTCACGCCACAAAAAATTGGACGGATTGGCCGGATCTTTGAAGTATGCCAGGATGCGCACGTTGTATCCACCGCCATAGGCCGTCTGGGCGAAGCGCGCGGCGTAGATGTTGTCGCCCGCCGCGCCGTCATTGCTGGCGCCGTCGTCCTTCAGCGGGATGATCACCGTGCCGGCCGGTCCGTCGATGAACGCTCCGATGGCCGCTGCAGGAATCGCACCGTTACGGTCGAGCAGCACGCCCACGATGGTCACCTCGTCGCCCGCCAACCCCTGTCCGGCGTTGAGGCCGAGTAGCCGACCTTCGAGCTGAATGTTGGACTGCACCGAGACGTTCATGAAGAAGTCATAGGGCGCACCCGTGGCGGCGTCGGCGCCGTCGGTGGCGGCGACGCTCACCGCCTGGGCCTCGTCCGCTGTGACGCCGGCAGCCAGCGGGATGCAGATATTCGGATAGTAGTATGTGCGGAAACGCCAGAGACCCTTCTCCGGATTGTTCACGATCAGCACGTCGTCAAAGCGATTGTTGCGGATGATCCAAGCGGACGGCGTGATACCGGTGGCGGGTGGGCTGATCGGAATCCACCGTTTTTGCGGATCGCTGCTGGGGGGCAGCACGTCGACTTTGCGGATGTCGCTGACGGTGCAGCCTTCATCGTCGGGCTGTTTGCCGGAAACCACCAGGCGCAACTGGTTGACGCTGGCGTCCACGACGATGGCAATCTCTTTGACGCTGCCATCCGCAGGGTAGGCGGGCACGTTGGTGTAGTTCATGTTGATGACGCGCGCGGCGCCTTCCGCCTCGGTGTCGAAGTAATCGTAGACTTCCGCCAGGCCGAGATGTCCGGGCAGGTAAGAGGCCGCCATCACCGTCGAGGCGTCCAGCGGTAGGTTGAGCGCCTCGAGCGCGGCCATTGTTTCGGCGCTCGACGCCATCACACCGGAGCCGGTGACACCTGTCGCCACCGGACGATAGATGCCGCCGGTGTCGGCTGCGATCTGCGCCATCAGGTTGCCCGGCGCCTCCGGCCCGAAGGCGATCGTGTTCACGACCACGCCCGAGGCAATCAGGCCGGCGCGGATGTCGGCGTAGAGAGGTCGCACGTTCTCTTCGCCGTCGGAGAGCAGGAAGATGTGCTTAGGGTTGGTGTTGGGAGCGCCGCCCAGCAAGGCGTTTTTAGCCGCCTCGATGCCGCCGCCGACCGGCGTCCATTCGCGCGCGCTGATGGCGTTGATCTGCGTGCGCGCCTGGCCGATCACCGTGTTTAGATTGCCGGCGGTCAGCTCGGTGAGCGGCAGCAGGGTGCGAATGTCGAGCGGGCAGTTGCCGTCGCCACCGGGCAGGCCGCATCCCGGAGGAGAATTGAACGCCGACCAATCCTGCACGACCAACCGGTCGCCCACGCGCAGCAGGTCGGCAATAACTTGAGCAGCGCGCTTGGCGTTGGTCAACCGCGTGCCCTCGCCGACCGTATCCTCGGTGTTCATGGAGCCGCTGGCGTCAAAGCTCATGGCAGTGTCGGTGTTGCCGGGGTTCACATAGAGCAGGGCGTTGGTTTCCGTGTCGGAGATGCTGCCGTGCAGCGTCACACGGAAGTTGACAAACGTGGTGCCGGCCGGCTTCACAGGCGGCATGAGAATCGCCCAGTATTCGTTGCCGACCTCCTGGAAGGTGCCCGGCACCAGCGTGATCGGATCCCCGCCCGCGTCGAAGGAGAAGTCCGAAGCTTGCAGGCCGCGCACCGTGCTGGCGCCGTCGCTCACCGTCCATCGCGCCAGAAAGGCAATCGGACTGGCCGGGTCGCCGACCAGAGCAAACTTGACCTGTCTCGGCTCTAGGATGTTGAGGGTGGGGGTGACGCAGGTGAACTTCACGGTGTAGCTGTAGTTGTTGTTGAAGCTGTTCACCGCCGCCACCAACCGGTTGTGAACGCCGGCTGCAGCGAAGGTGCGTACGAAGTCCTCGCCGATTTTGGCCGAGCGTAGCACCCGCGTGGGTGCAGTGGTCCTGGCCGCCATCAGGTTGATCCCGAGCTGCGCGCCGGAGGAGCCATCCACTTCCATTTGCAAATAGGGGCATCCCGCCTGCGGCGTCACCTGATAATAGCGCGCGGCCCAATCGTCCGGCGTGCTGTCGGGGAAGCTTTGGCTTCCGCCCGCCATGGAGATGTTCTGCGTCGTGGGGGCCAGATTGCCGTAGGGGCTGGCGTCGTCATCGAGATAGACCAGCTCGGGCTGGGTCACCGGGTCGGCCCAATCCTTGGCCCAGTTGGCGGCGAAAAAGTTGAGGAAAAACTCGCGTTCCGTCCACCTGCCGCCACTCAAAGCCGGAATCAACGAGCTGAGCACATACAGCGTATCCTGGTTGTCGCACTCGCTGTAGTGGTCATACATGGCGTCAATGCGATGCCAGGGATCACTGGGCATCCCGATCGTGCCGAGCTGTTCGATGAAATATTTGTTGAAAATGTTGCCGTAGTCCTTGTCGTACATCGAGGTGGAAGGGTTATAGGTGATGTTGCTATACCCCATGGCGTCCACTGCAGGATTGACGCTGTCGGCCCCTAGATCAGCGTAGCCCTCCACAAACTCGGAGTCGTCGGGGTAGTTGGGCCGAAGAAAGCCATAGCATCCGTTGTCATAGGAGTATTGCAGATAATGCTGCGCCTCATGATAGACGGTCCACTGTCCGCCCCCGTTGCGCACCATCGGCGCGTCGATGCCGATCTTGCAATCGCCGGGTTCGCCCCAGTACGCAATGCCAGACCAGCCCACGCCATCTTCCAGCTGAACGTTGACCAGATTGCCGCAACCGGTGTCATAGAGATGGTGCCCCGAATCGGCGAAGAAGCGCAGCCACGCCTCCTCGAACCAAGCCGCCACCTGTTGCGCCTGACTGTCCTGCGTGATCCAATGCTCCAGCGTAACCGTGTTTCCATCGACGGTGCGCGTGGCGGTCGTCTGGTTCTTGGTGTACCAGACGCGGATCGTCTTATTGACGCCGCCTACGAGAAAGGTGCGCGTAATGCATTCGTCCAGTGTTATGCCGTCGATGGTGGGGCCGCCGGCGCAGGCTGCATGCACGCCGGCCCCTTGAACCGGCGCGCTTGCCGCATCCGGCGAAGGCGGATGCGGTTCATCGCCGTGAGCGGCTGCAATGCGATACCCTACCAAAGATATGAATAACACAATTACAAGTGCCAACCATCGTTGCGTTTTCATAAGCGTTTCCTCCTTGGTGAACCGACGAAAATGACCTGCAGAAGTGTTGGGGAGTAGAAGCGGGGAGTCGACTGCGTTTGGTGTGGACGTCTCAAAGGATAGAGCGCCGTCTATTCGGAGGAGCTCCTCGAGACATTACATTTTCATTATAAAGTCTATCTTTCAATTTGAATGCGTCGCCGTTTTCTGACTCGATGTGAATTAGATCACAAGCGACAAGCTCACGTCGATTTCTGCTTGAGCAACGCCTGCAGCATATCCAAGGTGTCGGCATCTTGGGGCCGTTTGTCTCTACGCCAGCGCGCCATGCGCGGAAAGCGCAACGCAACGCCCGACTTGTGACGGTTCGACGGTTGAATATCCTCAAAGGCAATCTCAAAAACTAGTTCCGGTTTAACGGCGCGCGCCGGGCCGAAGCGTTCCACCGTGTTGCGCCGCACGAAGGCGTCCACCTCGCGAATCTCCTCGTCGGTGAGGCCAGAATAGGCTTTGGCGATCGGTGTCAGCTCATTCCCATCCCATACGGCAAAAGTGTAATCGGTGTAGAGCGAGGCGCGGCGCCCGTGACCTCGCTGAGCGTAGA
>JANWYX010000060.1 GCA_025055055.1 Caldilinea sp.
TATCTCTCCCTCCACTAAAACGGGGCAACATCAATGCGCAGCGTCCCCTGTAATTCGGAGAGCATTCTCGGAGAGTATTCGGAGAAAATGGGGGATGTGTCTATAGATTCAGAAGAAAGTCTCAACACGTTGACGAAAGCCGGAAAGCGTGCTATGTTGCCGTTGCACTGCGCGCCCTGTCTCCGGGTTCGCGTCGGTCTGTGAAGAGATCCATACGCTGTAGAGGAGTTTGCTTTCCATGAGTGTTTTGTCATCCACATCCGTTGCAACAACGCTTCCGGCCTGGGTCGATCTACCGGATCCGCGCCGCATGCTGGCGGAATCCGATCCAGAACTGTATGAGGCCATCGAGATGGAGCGTCGCCGCCAGGCGAGCGGCATCGAGTTGATTGCCAGTGAAAATTATGTCTCCCCCGCCGTACTGGCTGCGTTGGGAAGCGTGCTGACGAACAAGTACGCCGAAGGATACCCGGGCAAACGCTACTACGGCGGTTGCGACGCCGTGGACGTCGCCGAGAATCTCGCGATCGAGCGGGCCAAACGGCTCTTCGGCGCCGAGCACGCCAATGTGCAACCGCATTCGGGCGCCCAGGCCAATGAAGCCGTCTACCTCGCCCTCCTCAAACCAGGGGACGCAGTGTTGGGGCTGAAGCTCGACCACGGCGGCCATCTCACGCATGGCTTTCACCTGAACAGCTCCGGCAAGCTTTACAATTTCATGCATTATGGCGTCCATCCGGAGACCGAACGCATCGACTACGACGAGGTGGAACGACTGGCGTTGGAGCATCGTCCGAAGCTGATCGTGGCGGGCGCCAGCGCCTATCCCCGTTTTTGGGATTTTCCCCGCATGCGCAAGATTGCAGACAAAGTGGGCGCGCGGCTGATGATGGATATGGCGCACGTCGCCGGGCTGGTGGCCGCCAAATTGCACCCCGACCCGGTGCCCTACTGCGACGTCGTGACCTCGACGACGCACAAGACCTTGCGCGGCCCGCGCGGAGGATTGATTCTCTGTCGGGCAGAGTTGGCCAAAGAGATCGACCGGGCGGTCTTTCCCGGCACGCAGGGCGGCCCCTTGATGCATGTCATTGCTTCTAAGGCGGTGGCCTTCGGCGAGGCCCTGCGTCCGGAGTTTGTCGCCTATCAACAGCGTGTGTTGGACAACGCGCAGGTGCTGGCGAAAACTTTGCAGGAAGAAGGGCTGCGCATTGTCAGCGGCGGCACCGACAACCATCTAATGTTGGTCGATCTGAGCGTGCTGGGAACCGACGCACATGGCAATGAGATCACCGGCAAGCTGGTGGAGAAGGCGCTCGATCGCGCCGGCATTCATTGCAACAAAAACATGATCCCATTCGACAAGAAACCTGCGTTGACCACCAGCGGCATTCGTCTGGGCACGCCGGCGGCGACGACGCGAGGGCTTGGCGCCGAGGAGTTCGTCCAGATCGGACGTTGGATCGCCAGGATCGCCAAGGATCCCACCAACGAGTCGCTCCAGCGGGCCATTCGGGAAGAGGTCATCGCCATGACGGCGGCCTTCCCGGTTCCTGCATAATCAACCTGTCTCGGACGTCCCGTCGCATTCCTGCGGCGGGACGTCTGTTTTTCCGATCAAACGCAGCGGAGCATCCCATATGAAGATTGCAACCACCACCGAACCTCGCCGCGCATTTCTCGGGACACGGGAACAGGTCGGCTGGTATTTTTACGATTGGGCGAATTCCGCGTTTTCCACCACCGTAGTTTCCGTCTTTCTGGGACCTTATCTGACCGCCGTCACGCGTGCGGCAGCGGACGCCGGCGGCTTCGTCTATCCGCTCGGCATTCCGGTGCGCGCCGACGCCTTCTTCCCTTACATGGTCTCGCTTTCGGTGCTGCTGCAGGTGTTGATTTTGCCGGTGATGGGCGCCATTGTGGATTACACACATCTGAAAAAGCGGTTGATGGCCGTCTTCGCCTATATCGGCGCTTTTTCGACGATCGGGCTCTATTTCTTACAAGGAGAGCTGTACTGGTTAGGCGGTCTGCTTTTCTTGATCGCCAATGTCAGTTTTGGCGCCTCGATCGTCTGTTACAACGCTTTCCTGCCCGAGATCGCCGACCCCGACGAGCGCGATCGCGTCTCTTCGGTCGGCTGGGCGTTGGGCTATTTGGGGGGCGGATTGCTGCTGCTTTTGAATTTGGTCTTTTTTGCTATGCGAGAGCAGTTTGGCGTGGACAGCGCTACCGCTGTGCGCATCAGCTTGGCTTCGGCGGGCATGTGGTGGGCGATCTTCACCTTGCTGCCGTTGACCCGCCTGCGCAGCCGACAGCCTCAACGCCGGCTGCCTCCGGGCGAGCGTTATCTCACCATCGGCTTCAAGCAGCTTCGGCAGACGCTGCGTGAGTTGCCTCGGTATCCGATGACCATGCTCTTTCTGCTTGCCTATCTCCTCTATAACGACGGCATCCAGACGGTGATTGCGTTGAGCGCCCAGTTTGGCAGCGAAGAGCTGGGCATGACCGCCGACGAGCTGCCGCCGCTGTTCTTGATGGTGCAGTTTGTGGCGTTCTTCGGCGCGCTCTTCTTCGGCTATCTGGCGCAGTGGATTGGCGCCAAACGCGCCATTCTGCTCAGCCTGGTGATCTGGACGAGCGTCACGATCTACGCCTATTCGCCTCTGCTGCAAACCGGACGCCAGTTTTTCATCCTGGGCGCCGTCATCGCCGTCGTGCTGGGCGGCAGTCAGGCGTTGAGCCGTTCGCTTTTCTCGCACATGATCCCCAAAGGACAGGAGACGGAGTATTTTAGCCTGTATGAAGTCAGCGAACGGGGCACAAGCTGGCTTGGTCCTCTGATTTTTGGGCTGGCGATTCAGTTCACCGACAGCTATCGGGTGGCGGTGCTGGCGGTCGGCCTCTTTTTCATCGCCGGCATGATTCTGTTGCCGTTGGTCGATGTGCGCCGCGCCATCATCGAGGCGGGAAACGAGCTGCCGAAGCGCATATAGAAATAGAAGAGGAGAGAGACAAGCGCCCTCTCTCCTCGCTTTTGGGGGCTTTCCTCTATTTTTTCCATTCGCTCAATTGGCCGGTATTGGCGTCCAGGATGACATAAATGCCATCTTGTAACTCATCGAGGTTGCCTTGGGCGCCGATGATCGCCGGCAGGCCCAGCTCCACGGCGGCCACGGCGGCGGGGCTGTCCATGCCGCCCTGAACGGTCACGAGGCCGCCGCTGCGTCGTAGCAAGCCGATCATGGTGCGGTCGACGCGCTCGGTGAAGATAATATGTTGCGGACCGACCAGGATCTCTTCCGGGTTTTTGATGGGGGGATCGATCTTGATCAAAATGCCGGCCACTTCGCGTGCGCCAATACCCACTCCGCGCACCAACACGCGGTCGATGCGGCGCACCATCATCAAGCTGGTGGCACTGCGCACGTTGCCGACAACGCCCGCAGTCAGAACCACTGTGTCGCCTTCACCGACGTAGCCTTTGGCCTGCGCAACGTTGATGGCGTCGGTGACCACTTCGTCGGTGTTGCTTAGCCGTTTGGTCAGCAGAGGGTACGTTCCCCAGTAGAGCGCAAGTTGCCTTTGCACCATCGGGCTGGGCGTCACTGCGATCAACGGCACTTCAGGGCGAAAGGCGGACATCAATCGCGCTGTGGCGCCGCTGATGGTGGGCGCAATGATCGCTCTGGCCTTGGTTTCGTTGGCGGTGTAGACTGCTGCCCGACAGACTGCACCCGCCGCCGAAAAAATGCGCGGCTCATTGTACTTGATCTTTTGGTGCCCCAAGATCGAGCGCAGCCGCTCCGCCTCCTCGGCAATCTTCACCATCGTGGTGACGGCCTCCACCGGATACTGTCCAGAGGCTGTTTCGCCGGAGAGCATGATGGCGTCGCTGCCGTCGAGCACGGCGTTGGCGACGTCGCTTGCTTCAGCCCGCGTCGGGCGTGGGTTGCGGATCATGGAATCAAGCATCTGGGTGGCGGTGATCACCGGTTTAGCGGCCACGATGCATTTGTTGATCAGAATTTTCTGCACGCTGGGTACGGTCTCCGGGCTGGTTTCAATGCCGAGGTCGCCGCGCGCCACCATGATCCCGTCCGCCGCTTCGATGATCGAGTCGATGTTTTTCACCGCTTCAGGCTTTTCTATCTTGGCGATGACCGGCGTAGCACGACCAAAAGCCGAATAGTTTTGAATGATCGACTTGAGTTCGAGCACCTCATGCGCCGTGCGCACGAAACTGAGCGCCACCCAGT
>JANWYX010000079.1 GCA_025055055.1 Caldilinea sp.
CTGCGCTTCTGGGCCTTCTCAGGAGAGCTGCAGTCACATGCGCCGTACGGTCATTGCAACCCTTGCCGTCACCCTTCGCGGCGCATCGTGGAGGCGGCGGACAGCATGACGAAACCTCGCCCTCCCAGCGCCTCGATCATCATGCGCGTGAGCAGGTCGGCGCGATAGCGCACCTCGACGCGCACGGAGTCGGCGTTCGGCCGCGAGACGGAGACAGTGAGGTTTTCGTTCACCAGGCCCGCCGTCAGCCGACGCGCGGCCTGCGCCGCCTGCGCGTCGATGCACGAGAGCGGGCAGCCCGCCGACGGCGCCGCCACAGCCGCTCTGGCCCCCTCGCGCGCTGCGTTCGAGATGGTGACGTAGTTGAAAAACAGCACGCTTATTTCGATAAATCCGATGACCAGAAATAGAAAGAGGGGCAGGATCAGGGCGTACTCCACCAAATCCTGTCCTCTTTCCTGGCCGTTGCGAGGTTGCATAATTTGCCTCGTTGGCCTTGAACCTGAGTCTATGGTCTGCTGTTAGCTATCGAACGTCTTAACTTACAGGCACAGCCACGCTCCCGGCTAAACATGCGCACCTCGTTTATCTCGTTGCTTGGCTGGCGGCATCTGACAAGGCGCTCTGGAGATTCGTCCAGATATTCTGGAGGCTACCTCGCATTGCAATTAGTGCGGTCACCGCTGCCAGTGCCAGCAGACCGGCGATCAGCGCATACTCGATAAGGTCCTGGCCTTCTTCCCTCTTGAGATACGACTTCATGTCTTCTACATAGCTCTGAAGAATCAGATAGTAGTACGTAATCATTTGTGCTCCTCCTGTTGAGCGATTGACTGAGTTTGACCAACTGACTGTTTATTCTGCGAAGCGCCTTTGCACCGGAGGCGCATCACATACCTTCCGGTTTTGGCGTCCGGCGCCGGCTCGATGCAGGAGTGCGATAGTGAGCAGAGTTGCGGGAGATGCGTCTGCGTGCGCCGGAACGTCTTATTGCTTTCTAGTCGAAATCGTACAGGGTTCGAGTGCAAAAGCCATCGGCCTATTGGTTGAAGTCGCCGTGGAGTTGCGTCAGTCAATTGCTGGCAAAATGAGAGGGGTAAGGCTGGCGGTCAGTCGTAGGGTGCGTCACATGTCAGAGGAGCATCGGATGGGCGAAATGGTCTAGGAGACATTCTCGACGGCACCCGGGTTGAAAGCCGGCGTCTGCCGGGAAAAACCGACCAAAGCCGATGAATTTCGCCCTTGCATACCTTATTTTATAATTCGGCGCCTGCCCTCAAATCCTGGACATTGAGCTGCAGGCGTTTGTTCCCCTGCCATTCGTTGACCTCGAGCTGAAAGGCGATGTCGATGCGGCTGCCTTCGCCGAGATGTTGCGCCCACTCGCCCTGATGGAAGGCAACGGCATCGTAAACGATCCCGTTGCTCCCGTCGTCGAGAACCAAACGCAGATGTTTGTCGCCTCCCACCGTGCGCACACTGCGCACGCGCGCCGCAGGTGCCATCAGCGTCGGCGGCGGGTTGTCCTGTCCGGTCGGCTCGAGTCGGGCAAGCTGTTCGGCCAGCCCCCAGGTAACCTGCGAAAGCGGTGTCATCGCATCGATCAACAGCGTGGGGCGCAACAGGCTGCGGTCAGAGAGGCGCGCTGCCGCCAACGTCTCCAGCGCCTCGCGCAGGGCCGGCTCGTGCATGCGTTTGACGGTGAAGCCGGCGGCGAGCGGATGGCCGCCGTGTCGCACGAGGAGATGTGCCACTTCGTCGAGCGCCTGGCTGACATCAAATTCCGGAATGCTGCGCGCGCTGCCGCGCACTTCCTCGGCATCGCGGCGCATCACCACCGCCGGGCGATAGTAGCGTTCGGTCAGCCGACCGGCCACCAGCCCGACGATTCCGTATTCAAACGCCTCGCCACCAACGATCAAGATGGGGGGATCCTGCGCCAGGCGTTCGGCGAGCTGCTGCTCCGCCTCTGCCTGGGCGGCTTCGGTGAGCGCGCGCCTGCGTTCGTTGAGAACGTTGAGCGCGTCGGCCAGTTGATGCGCCTCGTTGGGGTCGCGAGTGCGCAGCAGGCGATAGGCCAGGCGGGCGTCGCCCAGGCGGCCGGCGGCGTTGAGGCGCGGGGCAAGTCGAAAGGAAATCGCCGTTGCATCCACCAGCCCTTTACGCAGGCCGGCCTGCAACATCAGCGCCTCCAGGCCGGGGCGCGGGGCGGTGTTGATGATCTCCAGCCCGCGACGCACCAGACTGCGATTCTCGTCCAGCAGGGGCATCATGTCCGCCACCGTGCCGAGTGCCACAAGATCGAGCAGGCCGGCCTCCACCTCGGAAACCCGATCGGGCGAGAGCGGCGACCACCGTTCATGCGCAGCCGCGCGTAGCACGGCCTGGGCTAGGCGAAAGGCAACGCCGACGCCCGCCAGCCGTTTGAAGGACGCGGGGCAGTCGGGCCGTCGCGGGTTGATCACTGCCAGCGCCGGCGGCAGGTCGTTTCCCACCGAGTGATGGTCGGTCACGATCACATCCAGATTATGCTCGACGGCGCAGGCCACCTCGGCAAGGGAGCGCACGCCACAGTCGACCGTGATCAAGAGCTGCGCCTGCCCGGCGATGCGCATGACGGCGTCACGGTTGAGGCCATAGCCCTCGTCGACGCGGTCGGGGATGTAAGGGCCGACGCGGCCGCCGAGCGCCTGCAAAGCACTGACAAGTAGCGCAGTGGAGGCGACGCCGTCCACGTCGAAGTCGCCGTAAACGCAGATGGTTTCTTGTTTCTCCAGCGCCTTCAGGATGCGTTGTACGGCTTTGGACATGTCGCGCAGCTTGTAGGGGTTTTCCAATGCAGCCTGTCCACCGTTAAGAAAGGCCTTCACCTCGGCAGGAGTGCGCAGGCCGCGATTATAAAGCACCTGCGCCAGAATCGGATGCTCGGGCGTGGCGTTCAAAAAAGCGTTGGGCGCTGCAGGTGCAATCTTCCAATGAGCTTCTCGCCGCGGCATGGTATGATTATACTGTCGTGAGAGGTTTGTCCCAAGCAGAAAGCTTTTCAGGAATCACCCATGTCGACGTTCGCCGTCCATCCTTCCTATCTGGCCTATCAGTATGCTGCGCCGGACAAGTTGCGCATCCGCCAAGAGGCGCATGCGCTGTACAGCGAACGCCCAGACGATTTTTTCGATTGGGCGTTGGCGCGGTGCAAGCTTCGCCCCGGCCTGACCGTGGTCGACGTCGGCTGTGGGCCGGGCGCCTATCATAGCCGACTTCACGCCGCAGGGTGTCGGGTGATTGCGCTCGACAGCTCCTACGGCATGGTGGAGGCAGTGCAGCGCCAATCCGTCAGGGAAAGGCTTAACGTGATAGCGCTCCAGGCGGATGCGCAGGCGCTGCCGCTGGCCGATGCATGCGTGGATCGCGTGATGGCGAACCACATGCTCTATCACGTTGCGGATCAGGCGGCGGCGTTGGCGGAAATACGCCGCGTGCTCAAGCCGGGCGGCCTTGTGATGTTGGCGACCAATGCTGCGGACGCCGGCGCTCTGTTTCACAAAGCGCATTGCGAGGCTGCGCTTGCCCTCGGCTACACACCTGCTCCTCATGTGACGGAGCGCTTTCACCTGGGGCATTTGGAGCTGGTGCGCCATTTTTTTCCAGATACAGAGGCGCACGTGCGCAGTGATGCCTTTCTCTTTCCCTCGTTGAGCGCAGCGTTGCGCTATTATGCTAGCGCTCACATCGACGCGCTAGAAGACCGGCCTGCGGATGGAAGTCATGCTGCGCGTCTGTTGCCGATGGTGGCGGAGCGGCTGCGTCGCCACTTGGATGCACAGGGGCGCCTGCGCGTGCCCAAGGACGCCGGTTGTTTCATCGGTGGCAAACCCCTATGAAGGGCGGACGGGTATGAGCGAGACACTGGAGCGCTTGCGCCGGCTGGCGGGATTGCGCCCTCAAAAGATCCGACCGGAGCCGACCTATGTCCCGGTCGATGAAGAGGAGGGGCTGCGCTCCGTCTCGTCTCCGACTGCGCAGGGGCGGCTGGAGGAGCTGGCGCCTGGTCAGGAGGTCGAAACCGCCGTCGGCCGCTGCTATGTAGTGACGACCGCCTTTCCGCTCGATGTGGAGCGGGGGTGCGAACGACTGGCGAACGTGCTCGATGTGCATCCCGCTGCGCTGGCACTTTTCCATCCGGAATTTCGACTCAACAGCGATCTGCGATTTGCCGACGCCGTCTTTCTCGACGTCGAGACGACAGGTCTGGGAGGCGGCGCCGGCGTGTATGCCTTCATGGTAGGAGTCGGGACGTTTGAACCCCGGGAGCACAAAACGAGCGTCCCAGATAGCGGCGGTGAAGATATCCCATCGTCTACGCCCATACACTTTGTGGTTCGTCAATTTTTTATGCGTCATCTCGGAGAAGAAGCAGCGCTGCTTTTGGCCGTATCCGAACGGATCGAATCGAAGCGATGGGTGGTGACTTTCAACGGCCGCAGTTTTGACCTGCCCTTACTTCGCAGTCGCTATCGTCAGAATCTGGCCTTGTTGTCGGCGCACCCTCATCATGCATCTCGGCTGGAAGAGGATCGGCCCCATCTTGACCTGTTGCTTCCGGCGCGGCGTCTCTGGCGGCGGCGGTTACAGAGCTGCCGTCTCCTCCATCTGGAGCAGCGCATTTTGGGCGTTGAACGCGGCGAGGAGGATGTGCCGGGCGCGTTGATTCCGGCGCTTTATTTGGATTACTTGCGCAGCGGGCAGGCGGGCGAGATGCGTCGTGTCTTCTATCACAATCGGGAGGACATCGTTTCGATGGCGGCGCTGGCGAGCCATCTCACGCGTGTGTACGCCTTTGAGCCAACCTCCGTTGAGGCGCCGGCAGCAGAGGATTTGTT
This sequence comes from Caldilinea sp., assembly GCA_025055055.1. Lineage (GTDB taxonomy): Bacteria > Chloroflexota > Anaerolineae > Caldilineales > Caldilineaceae > Caldilinea. The sequence continues at coordinate 4,881 of JANWYX010000079.1, forward strand.
GTCGCTGGCGCTCTGCCACGAACGTCAAGGGGCGACGTCGCTAGCGGAGCGCGCCTATCGCCTCGCCCTGGAGACGGCGGCCACGGATGCCCTGCGCAGCGAAGTCTTTGCGCGCTGGTCGGCGCTGCTTAAGCGTCAGGCGCGCTGGGAGGAGGCGGTGGAGCTGTGGCAGCGCTGGCTGACCACCGTTAACGGTGCGGATGCCACGCCGTTTATTGAGTTGGCCAAATATCATGAATGGCGAACGCGTGACCTGGAGCAGGCCGAGATGTGGGCGGGGTGGGGGCTGCACACCCTGGAGGCAATCCCGGCGCATCAGAGGTTGCCTGGTCAGCGCGCCGACTTAGAGCATCGGCTCCGACGTATTCAAAGCAAGCGCAAAGATGCAAAGCCGCCGCATCTGTGACAAAATGGCAACATTATCAACACTTCGTCCATCCACAATGATTTCCATCAGCCTTTTGATTATGACATGGAGGATAAATCGATGAGTTACAAGTTCCCCAGCCCGGAATGGGTGAAAGCGTTCGAAGAGCAGATCAACAGCAGCGACGCCTACGCCAATGCCGCCAAAACCTGGGAAGGCGACATCACCCTGATCATCGACGGCGGTCCGGGCATCTATCTTGACCTATGGCATGGCAAGTGCCGCGCCGCCGAATATCTGACCGACCCACACAGCAAGAATCCGGAGTTCAAGATCACCGGGGATCTCGAGAAGTGGAAGAAGGTGCTCGCCGGCAAACTCGATCCGGTCCAAGGCATGGTGACGCGGCAGCTCAAACTGGATGGGAACCTGGTCAAGATCATGAAGAACGTCAAGGCTGCGCAGGAGCTGGTGCGTTGCGCCACGCGCGTCCCCACCACATTCGAGTAGTGTGTTTCGTGGAACAAGAACATTTCCAGAAATCAGGAAAAGACTATGTGGTATTTTTCCTCCCCTTTTGTGGTTTTCGGCGAAGAGGCGCTCGGTCATTTGGAGCAGTTGAGCGGTGAGCGGGCGTTGATCGTGACCGACGCCACGCTCACCCGCCTCGGCATTGTGGCGCGTGTCGAGGAGGCGTTGCACAAGGCGGGCATGCAGACGCGCGTCTTCGACGAGGTGGAGCCGGAGCCAAGTCTCCAGACGACCAAGCGAGGCGCACGGGTGGCTGCCGATTTTCAGCCGGACTGGATCGTCGGCCTGGGCGGCGGTAGCCCGATGGATGCATCCAAGGCGATCTGGGCCATGTACGAGCGGCCCGATCTAGAGCCGACCGAGATCAACCCGATGATCACTCTGGGGTTGCACAAGGCGAGGTTGATTGCGATTCCCACCACCGCCGGCACCGGCAGCGAGGCGACCTGGGCGCTGGTGTTGACCGACACCGAGGAGCGGCGCAAGTTCAGCACCGGCAGCCGCGAGTTGGTGCCGACGCTAGCGATCGTGGATCCGTCGCTGACGCAGGGGTTGCCCCCGCGCATCACTGCCGACACCGGCCTCGACGCGCTGACGCACGCCATCGAGGGCTACGTGACCGTATGGCGCAACGATTTCACCGACGGCCTCTGCCTTAAGGCGGCACAGCTTGTGCTCACGTATCTGGAGCGGGCGGTGCGCAATGGCGACGACATGGAGGCGCGCGAACATATGGCGAACGCTGCCACGATCGCGGGGCTGGGCTTCGGCAACGCCAACCTGGGATTGGGGCATGCCATGGGACACAGCTTTGGCGCGCTCTTTAAACAGCCGCACGGCCGCGCGGTGGCGCTCTTTCTGCCCTATACGATCGACTACACCACCAACGGCGGCCTGGGTCGCTACGGCGACATCGCCCGCTTCGCCGGCCTCACCGACAGCCGCGACGAGGAGGAGGCGGCGCGCATCCTGGCGGTGCGCGTGCGCGAGTTGGAGCAGGCGGTCGGCCAACCGATGTGCATCGCCGACTTCGGGATCGACCGTGCGGCGTTTCGGGAGATGCTGCCGAGGCTGGTCGAATACGCCGAACAGGACACGCAGTTCTTCACTGCTCCGCGCATTCCCGACACCGAAGAGCTGGCGCAGATGTTTGAATATGTGTACGAGGGGCGGTCGATCGATTTTTAGGGCGATGCGGCATTGTGCATCGAGAGGGATTCTCTTCTTGTGACCTCATGCGCAGGAAAGGACATCCGGCTGGATGGAATTTAACAAATGACTCCGGCAACCTGTAGGCGCTGCTTGTTGCTGCACTTTCTTGATTCCTCCAAACCTTGCAGCCTGCCGATGGAGATGCGCAGCTGTCGGCCGTACCTGCGATAATCGCCGGATAATTTTTCGCCATGAGGCCGGACCGACGATGTGGACGTAGGTCATTGTCTCCGGCGTGACATAGCGCTCCGTCTATTGCCGAAGGCTCTGTCCGGAGTGTCCGACCGGCAGTCGAACCTATGTGCAGGGCCAAGCTTTTTGCGAAAGCGCACTTGATCGAGGCTTCTGTGAAGAAGCTCCAAGCTGTCCAGAAGGTTGTCGGGTGTGCTCGGCTCATTGCGATGAAAGGCCGGCCTGTTTCCACAGCGACAGCGCCGCATCGCCGTTCCAGTGAAGGCCGTGACGAGGATGGCCTGCTTTCGTCAGCGCTCCCACTCGATGGAGAGGGTAGCCTGCCAGCCGTATCAGCGTCAGCACCTCTTCGATGCGCTGACGATACCGTGCCGGATCAACGCCGTTAGGATTGCCCCATGCCGCCACGATGATTTCGGCTTGACCGCACGCGTGCAGGATAAAGGCGTCGTTGTCGACACCGATCGCCGCGCGAAGTTCCACCTGATTGATTCTCGTTGGATGGGGGCTACGCAGCGCAAATAAGTTGACGTAAATTACCCGATCAAAGGCATTGTGCCGCGCCCAGCTTTCAACCTTGCCGACGGTTGGGTCGCAGCGTTCGGCGTTGGCAAGGGAGGGATTTTTCTGGATCACGGTTAAGATGCGAGGGGAAAGAGCGGACGCCGTCAGCGCCACATGGAGAAGATAGCGATGAGCGATCGGCCGTGCAGGTTGACAGAGAAGCACGCGGCGGTAGAGCTGTCTCATTGACCGAATCGGTGTTTCGCCATCATCTTCCGGGAAGCCAGCACTTCCCGGAAGATGATGGTGGTGACCGTTTTGCATCAACGTATCTTTAATCAGTCGTCGTCACGGTTTCGGTTG
>JANWYX010000111.1 GCA_025055055.1 Caldilinea sp.
CCGACCTGCTGCCCGATCAGCGCGTGTGGGTGAGCCTCGGCAAGAACGGCGAGCTGCGGCGTCAGGCCATTAGCAAGCTCGGCGTCTCGATCGTGCGCCAAATCGGCAAAGACAGCCAGGTTGCGCTGCTCGCCGCCAGCACGCGTGATTATCTCTATGTCTTCAGCAAGGACGGTCGCTGCAGCCGCATCGGCGTACATGAAATTCCTGAAGAAGGCGGCAAGAAAGTCTTCGACCTGACCGGCTTCACGAGCCGGGACGCCATCACCGCCGCGCTGGCGCTGCCGCGCGAGCGCAACGGCGACGCAACCGACTATCTCTTCCTGGTCACCGAGCAGGGCATGGTCAAGCGCGTCCGGACCGAGGACGTGCAGTCCAACACCGGCGGCGAGTTCACCGTGATCAACGTAGACGACGGAGATCGCCTGCTCTGGGCGCTGCGCACCCAAGGCGGGCAAGAGGTGATCCTGGTCAGCGCGCAGGGGCAGTCGATCCGCTTCAGCGAAGAGGAGGTGCGCAGCATGGGACTGCCTGCAGGCGGCGTCGGCGGCATGAAGCTCAGACCTAAAGACCGCATCGTCTACGCCGGCGTCGTCGATCCCGCCGGCGAGCTGCTGACCGTGACGCGCGCCGGCTTCGCCAAACGTTCGCCGCTGGCCGACTACAGCGCACAGGGGCGCAACGGCGGCGGCGTTGTCACCCACAAGGTCACCGATAAGACGGGCGAAGTGGCGGCTGCGTTGGTTTTGCCCCCTCGAAGCGAGAGCGACTGGCTGGTCTTTGTCACCGCGCGCGGGGTCGCCAAACCGATGTTAACGGCGGAAGTTCCGGCGATGGGACGCGGCGTGCAGGGCAAGGCAGTGGTCGAGCTATCGTCGCAGGACGTTGTTGCGGCTGTATGGCGGATTGAGGGGGTCAAGGGCGAAAAGAGCGAGGAGGAGAAAGAGGGCAACAGGAGGCTGATGGCCGGAACGCTGTCCGGCTCCCCAAGCTCCCAGCCTTCGAGCGTCTCACACTCCAAACGCAGCCTGGATGAGAGGGGGACAACCGACGACGAAAAAGTCAGCGATAGAGCGAAAGCTGCCAGCGCCGCTCACCAACCTGCGGCGGGAAAAACGCCTGCTCCAGCATCCGGTGGGCGCAAGCCAAAGCCCACCGCACCTGCGCAGCCGACAGACGAAACGGCGCCGTTGGCGTTTGAGTTTATCGAGCAGGTTCCAGAGGTGAAGCCGGCAGACAAAAAAAACAACGAAGGCAAACGCAAGTTATCCGCAGTTGTAAGCGTGCCGGAGGCGCAAGCGAAAGCGACAAAGAAAACGAAGAGGTGACGAGGAAGCGTGGCAGGGGTTTCGCGTTGCACGTCTCGTGAGGAAAAGGCGCCACGGAACATGCAACAATGTCACCGAGCTTTTGCCGCAATCTGCGTGGTCTGGATTGGACGCGCTAGGAAGCGCAAGCACATCCATGCACCGACGCTGCACAGCGCAATCACGCCGGTCATAGGAAGGGCAGTGCCATTGGCGAGCAAGCCGACCAGAGCGCCCGCCAGTGCGCCAGCCGCAAATTGCGTGGCGCCCAACACGGCGGAGGCGCTGCCAGCCTTCCGTCCATAAGGCCCCAGCGCCAGCGCCGTTGCATTTGGCATTACCATGCCGGTGCTGGCGATGACGACAAAGAGTAGTGCCACCAGGAGGGGAAAACCGCCGACGTTCAGCAATGTGACCCCCAGCAGCAAGAGCGCTGCACCGGCCGTGACGTTTAGCGCAGCGCCCAACAGAGCTGCGGCACTGAAGCGACTTAAAAGCCAACGATTGAGCTGAGAAGCCGTAATCAGGCCGGCGGCATTTGCGCCGAAGAAAAAGCCAAAGTGTTCCGGCGGCACCTCGTTCAGCTCGATGAAGACAAACGAAGAGCCTGAGATATAAGCGAACATCGCCGCCGAAGCCAGACCGCCGGCCAGTGCGAATCCCATGTAGCGTCGGTCGCCGAGCAGGCCGGCGTAGGCGCGCAGCGCATAGCCTAGCCCCTCTCGCGTGCGCCGTTCTTTGGGTAAGGACTCTCCCAATCCGAACCAAACCATCAACAGGCAGAAAAGTCCAAACGCTGCCAGAAAGAGGAAGATGGCGCGCCATCCCAACGCAATCAGCACCTGCCCACCGATCAAAGGCGCCGTGATCGGAGCAATGCCCATCACCAGCACCAGCAGGGAGAACATGCGCGCCGCCTCGCGCTCCTCGAAGCAGTCGCGCACGACCGACCGGCCGATCACCATGCCGACGGCGCCGCCCAAGGCCTGCAGAAAGCGCAGCGCCATCAGCCCAACTGCCGAAGGCGCCAGCGCGCAGCCAATGCTTGCCACGCTATACAGCGCACAGCCGAAGAGGAGCGGAGCGCGTCTCCCTATTCGGTCCGAAATAGGGCCGTAGAACAACTGTCCGATCGCCAGACCGATAAAAAAGATGGAGAGCGTCTGCTGAATCGTTGCGGTTGCGACGCCAAGCTCAGAAGCGATCGTCGGCAGCGCCGGCAGATACATGTCGATTGAAAACGGACCAAAGGCGGCCAGTGCACCCAAAATCAGCGCCAGGCGGGTGTAGGAGGGCCGCGCCGTTAGCGCGGCGGAGGCAGTAGCCGGTTTCAAGAGCTATTCCTTAACGGTTGATTGTCTGAGCGTTGGTCTTGCGTCAGTAAATTTTTAGATAGCGATCCAGCTCCCAGCGGGTGACGTAACGCTGATATTCGCCCCATTCGAGCATCTTCGCCTCGACGAAGCGCTCGTACACATGCTGTCCCAGCGCCGCCTGAATCACCTCATCCTGTTTGAGGGCGTCGATGGCGTCGCCGAGATCGCCCGGGAGCATCTCTAGGCCGGCGCGCACGCCGTCGACGTGATAGAGGTCTTCTTCGGAGGGAGGCGGCGGCTCGAGCTTGTTCTCCACGCCGTCGAGACCGGCGGCCAACATGACGGCGAAAGCCAAATACGGGTTGCAGCTTGGGTCCGGGCAGCGCAGCTCACAGCGTGTGCTCTTGTAGCGTCCGGGGGTGAGGCGGGGGATGCGAATCAGCGCACTGCGGTTGGTGCGCCCCCAGGAGACGTAGATCGGCGCTTCATAGCCGGGCACCAGCCGCTTGTAACTGTTGACCAGCGGCGCCAAGATCGGCGTCATCGCAGCGGCGTGTGCAAGCTGACCGGCGATAAAATGCAGCGCCACTTGACTCAGGCCGTACTCATTGCCGGGATCGTGCATGGCAGTGTCGCCGGTGTCGCGACGCCACAGGCTCTGGTGCACATGCATGCCGTTGCCGGGAATTCCTGCAATCGGCTTAGGCATGAAAGTGCAGTGCAGGCCGTTTTTCTGGGCGACCGCCTTGAGCGTTGTGCGGAAGGTGATGGCGGCGTCTGCGGCGTACAACGCGGGCCCATAGCGAAAGTCGATTTCGCTCTGTCCTGCCGCCACTTCGTGATGGGAGGCTTCCACGTCGATTCCCATTGCGCTCAACGCATCGACCATCTGTCGGCGCACGCTGTGGGCGAGGTCGGTGCTGACGTCGAAATAGCCCGCCTCGTCATGCGGCGTCAGCGGCAGCAGCTCGCCGTTCGGATGCACTTTGAACAAAAAGAACTCCAACTCCGGGCCGACGTAATAATCATACCCCAGCTTCGCCGCGCGCTCGAGCTGACGTTTGAGCACATAGCGCGGATCACCTTCAAAGGGTGTCCCATCCGGCGTGCGCACATCGCAGATCACGCGTGCGGTCGATAGGTCCATCTCCCACGGGATCACGCGAAACGTGTCAAGGTCGGGCGTCAGATACATGTCGCTTTCGGCGATGC
>JANWYX010000303.1 GCA_025055055.1 Caldilinea sp.
CGGCGTCGGCTCGGGCGTGACCGGCGTGGGCTCGGGCGTGACCGGCGTCGGCTCGGGCGTGACCGGTGTCGGCTCGGGCGTGACCGGCGTTGGCTCGGGTGTGATGGGCGTCGGCTCGGGCGTGACCGGCGTGGGTTTACCGCCGCAGTGCAAGCCAGGCCAACTATCATGTTGGTTTGCCTGGAGGAAGATGACCTCAAATGGGGCGCCGTTGAGCGCCACGATGCGGGCGTGCGTCGGATATGCCCAGTCAATCACTCCTGACTGAACTTCCGTCTGGGTCAGCGGACGCGTGGAGCCATCGCTGAAGCGAAGCCCCATGCCGTTATAGCCGCCTGCAATGTTCAAGTCGACGTAAGCGTTGACCTGAAACTCACCGGTGCCGCTGCGAATCGTCATGTTGATGTGATCGCCGTTGGTGAGGGGTCGATGATAGTTGACGATGATCCGCTCACAAGTTAACGTTGGTTCGGGCGCAGCATTCGAGGTGTTTACATTCGTAATTGTATGATGCGTTTGATTGCCTTCATTGACAATCACGTTGACTTTATTGCCCGTCACCGACCATTGTGCACCTGGATAGCTCTCCCAAACGGTGTAAACGTCCGGCGTCAGATTATTCCAAACGAGTTCTCCTCCCGAATATCCGAGCTGTTTGCATATAGGCGTAGAGGAAGAATTGCCTTGGATGCAGATTTCAAAAGTTTTGTTTTGATCAGGCGTAACCTTTCCCCATTCAACAATTTTCGTGACTTTTAGCGAACCTTTTGCCCGCCATTGTTGGACTGCCGTGGCGGTGTAGCGCAGTTTCTCGGTGCTATCAAGCACGAGCTTTTGTACGGTTGAGCCGGGGTTGATTTTCACACCACGTGGCGAAGCGACGGTGATGGACGCAGAGATCTGCGCCGTTCCGGGCCGATCGTGAGTCACCGTAAAGAATGCTTGTCCATTGGCATCGGTGGTCACCGTCAAAGCCGTGGTCTGCGCTTGTCCGTTTGCACTCAATTTGCCTAAGGTCGTAGTAATTTGGACGGCTATACCTGCCACCGGCGTTTGTGGGGCATTCCCTTCTGTTTTCATTACAGTCACCGTATAAGGGCGACCTGCGGCAAGATATCCCCCTTCGATTGCATCGAGCCACAGAGTGTTGTCACCCGGCGTCAGGATCACCTGGTAATTCGTGGGTTGCACCGAAGCGCATTGGCCCTTCGCCATTTTCGCTGCAATATCGGCGACAATGGTCTGATAGCGGCTAAAAATGTTGGCGCTGTTGTCGTAACCGCTGCTTGCCAACTGAAAACCGTCGGAAAAATGCCAGATGGCGGCCTGTCGCGCTGCAGCCTCCTGATTGACGTTGCTCAACCCGCCGCTCAAGTTGCTTGGCGGATAATACTGGAGCGTGCAGGCTACCTTTGCGTTCGGCTCTTCAAAGACGGCCGGCTCATAACACTTGCCCGGTTGAATGCCATTGTGGATATCGGTGCAGAACGCCTGCATCGCAACGTCGTTGGCGCTGACTTTAAAAGTGCCCGCCCAATAGCTGACGGATTTGTCGCCGATCCGACCTGTAATCTGTTGTCCTTTGTCGACGTTGTTGAAACACAGTCGCAGATCGTTTGAGGATGCGCTCCGCACCAAATTTGAGGTTGTTGCTGCTCCAGAGTTGACAAGCGGCAAAAAGACCCTTGTCGTCGACGCCGCGTTTTGCATTTCTTCATTCACCGGCGGCTGAGGATCATCCATCACCGCCTGCGCCGCGGTCGGCGTCAAGATTGTCCACGCAGCAATAAAGAATAACATTATCAATAGAATAAATGTTCTAGTTATTTTTTCAAACACGCGCATACCTAAACCCTCCTGCCCTTTCATTCAGCAGCCTGGACCTAACCTTACTTTTTCGTTTTGATGACGAGCGTTCGTGTGGATTACGTCGGCGGGCCTATCGGGGCGGCGATGAAGGCGTCGATGGTCGCCCGCAACCTATCAGACTGATTTATCTTTACACCATAACTCGAACACTAACTACCTTACCTAAAGTTCATCTACCGTTAGTTTACAAAAGAATTGGGAGAAGTTAACTTTCAGCTCCCTGTCACGTTTTCCAATAATTTTTGCATTCTGCGCAGTACCGACCTCGAGAGGGGAGAACATTGAAGAGATGAGACAATCGCAAGCGAGCGTCGCAGGTGAGGTTGAAAGGAACTACTTCGATCTTATTTCTTTATTGTGCGTTGTTTATCCATCTACATGGTTTTATTTGCTACATGGTTTTATTTGCGTTGCCAGGCGAACCAGCTCTGAAGGAATTTTGCGACCCTCGGCGTCAATCGTGTGCGATTGTAGGCATCGGCTACTTTACGGATGGTTTCCGCTTCGGTGGGATAAGGATGGACCACTGTTGCAAGATGGCGCAGCCCCAATTTGCCATGCATGGCGACGGTGATTTCGCTGATTAGCTCGCCGGCATGACGACCGACGATCGTGGCGCCCACAATGGCGTCACTCCCTTTCTTCACATGGACCTTGACAAAGCCCTCGACCTCGCCATCGGTGCGGCTACGGTCGGTCTCCGCGAAGGCGTGCGCAAAAGTCTGCACGCGGACGCCGGTTTTTTCAGCCTCCCAGTCGTACATGCCTACGTGGGCCACCTCGGGATCGGTGTAGATCGCCCAGGGAATGATGAGATCGCTCAACTTTTGCTTGGGGCCGGGGAAAAGGGCGTTCCGCAACGCCATGCGCGCGGTGGCGTCCGCCATATGCGTGAATCGATATGGGGAAGCCAAATCGCCCGCTGCGTAGATGTCTGGATTGGTGGTGCGCAGCGCGTCGTTCACTTCGACGCCTTGTTTGGTGTAAGCTACATCGGCCGCCTCCAGGTTCAACCCCTCCAGATTGGGCGTTCGCCCCGTCGCCACCAGAATTTCATCGACGATCTGCGCGTGGGTTTCTCCGTCAAGTCGATACACTAGCTGTTTGCCGTCGCCGATGGGGACGACCTCGAGGATTTCAGCGCCCAGTGCCAGCGCGATTCCTTCACGCTCAAAAACGCGGCGAAGTAACTCGGCGGCGTCCTCGTCCTCGCAGCCTGACAGTCTCGGGAGCGCGTCGAAGAGCGTCACTTCGCTGCCAAAGCGACGGAAGGCCTGCGCCAGCTCTGCGCCGACCGCGCCCGCTCCGATTACGGCAAGGCGCGGGGGCAGGTCGGTGAGGTTCCAGATCGTTTCGTTAGTAAGATAGCCAGTCTCGGCCAGCCCTGAGATCGGCGGCGCAGTCGGTCGCGAGCCGGTGGCGAGCAAGGCTTTACTGAAGGTCAATGTCTGTCCACCTACCTCGACGGCATGAGCTCCAGTGAAATGCGCTTCACCGAAGAAGACGTCGACGCCTAGCCTAACCAGGCGATGCGCCGAATCGTGTTCGCCGATCTCGGCGCGCACGCGACGCATCCGCGCCATCACCTGGGGAAAATCGACGTGCACTCCCTCCACCTGCACGCCGAAGCGATAGGCATGAGCGATCTCTCCCAACACCCTGGCCGACCGGATCACCGCCTTGGAGGGCACGCAACCGACGATGAGACAATCGCCGCCCAGGAGACGCCGCTCGATCAGCGCCACCTTGGCGCCTAACCCCGCCGCACCGACGGCGGCCACCAGGCCTGCCGACCCACCGCCGATGACGACGAGGTTGTATTTGCCGGAAGGTTTGGGGTTTTTCCAGTCGGGCGGACGAACGTTGGCGAGCAGCCGGCGATCGGCGTCGGCGGCAACACTCTCATCAGGCCGATCGCTGTAAGCATATGGGATATGATGCATTAAACGCTCCACAGGATCATGGACTTGTTTTACGGCGCGTACTCAGAGTCCTGCTAAAGCAGAGGACGATCTCTGCGCTCACGCATAGGTCAGCGTTTCACTTCCTCATACGATACGCCGATTGTGGGATGTGCTCTGTAATACTGCTTTTGCCTCAATTGCACCGAAACACGACGCCCTCACCGGATTGCATTGCGAAACTTGAAAAAAGTCGCCGTGCAAAGTGTAGTGAACGTTGGACGGGAAGCTGTGATTTCCATAACTGCCTCTATGGAGATCGCTGTGCATCTCTGGAGGGCAGGGCATGAAGATATTGCTCGCCGGTGCGAAATCTTGCCGTTCTGAAAATAGCGGCATCTTCACGATGATCGGCGCCGTTAAGCGTCGCGCCTTTCCGGAAGAGAAAGGAAGACTGGATTTTTCGCTCACTTTGCAAAGGAAAAGGAAGGCGATACGATAGAGATGGTTGATTTTTGAGCGCAAACAGGGTGGGAAGATGAAGAACAGATGCAGGCACTACAGGATACTCTTATGGATTTTGGTGGTCTCTATCTTGCTGTCCGGCTTCACGTCGGCGTCATCTTTTCCGAGATCGAACAGCCCGATGTCATCCGATGATTTGATTTCGCCGAACTCGCCTGATTTCGCCCCAACGCCTTCAAAGACGCCCCGCATGACCCCATCGCCTGCCTACCATCCGTTGCGCGAAGGGCTGATCAACCTTGCGCATCTGCAACACCTGACCGAGATCGTGGAGTGGAGTGGTGAGCCGATAGCGCTTGTACACATTTACTCCGAGGCACCGAACTACGGCTGGGTGGACGCATCCGGCGAGGGGATCGCCTGTGTGGACGACGTGGCCCGGGCTGCGTTGGTCTATCTGCTCTACTACCGGCGCACCGGGGACGCGCAGGCGCTTGCACTGGCGCGCGCGGCGCTCAACTTTGTGCTCTACATGCAGGCCGAGGACGGAGAGTACTACAACTTTGTGCTAGACCGCAGCGGCGCCATCAACCGCGATGGCCCCACCAGCTTCAAATCCTGGAGCTGGTGGGCAGCCAGGGCGCAATGGGCGCTGGCGAGCGCTATCCCCGTCTTTCGAGCGCTTGACCCTGACTATGCCTTGCGCTTGGAAGAGGCCTACCTGCGCGGGGAGGCTGCGCTGGCTCGCGCCATCGGGCCGGTCGGCGCCTATAATCAACTGCACGGCATCCCCGTCCCCGCCTGGTTGATCGGCAACGGCTCGGACCTGAGCGCATTGGCGGTGATCGGCCTGGCGACCTACTACGAAGTCAACCCGAACATTCGCACCCGCCACCTGATGACCAACCTGGCCAATGGCATCGCCAACTATCGTCTGGGCGACAGCAGGCGCTACCCATTCGGTGCGTTCCCCTCCACGACCACCTCCACTGCGCTTTGGCACGCCTGGGGAAGCCATCAGGTGCATGCGCTGGCGCTGGCCGGTCGTCTGCTCGGTCGCCAGGATTGGATTAAGAGCGCCCAGGCGTCGGCGGATGGTTTCTACGTGCGCCTGCTCGCCACCGATTTTCTCAACGAGATGCTGCCGCTGCCGATGCGCCGCGGCCAGATCGCCTATGGCGTGGAGGTGATGACCGCCGGCTTCTGGGAGCTGTTTCAGGCCACAGGCGATGAAAAATATCTGCGATACGCCGGCTTGAGCAACGCCTGGTTTTTTGGCAACAACATGGCCGGCGTTGCCATGTATGACCCGGAGACGGGACGAGCGTTCGATGGCATCGATGGGCCGACGCCCTTCCGCGTCAATCGCAACGCCGGCGCCGAGTCCACTATCGAGGCGCTGCTTGCGCTGCTCATGGTGAAGGATCATCCGTTGGTCACGCGCTATTATCAGGCCAAGCCGCAGCATTCGCACGTCGGCCAGATTGTAGAGGCTGAAAACGCGCGTCGCGTTGCCGGTGCCCCCGTCTATGGGCGTCGAGGCTGGACCGGAGAGGCGCGCTTTTCCAACGACCGTTACTATGCGTTGCGCCGCGGGGATGTGATTTCGGCCACGCTTGAAATCGAGGAGGAAGGGGCGTACATCCTCTACGCATCGCACCTAGTGCGCGCTGCGCCCAAACCGGAGCGAGTCGTGCAGGCTGCCCACACCCTCCAGCCCATCCAGATCGACGGCGACCTCGCCGAGTGGTCGGAGGCGCAGTGGGTGAGCATCGACCGTCCGGAGAACATCCTGCGCGGCGCGAGCGCCTGGCCCGGAGCGGAAAAGGCCAGTTTTCGGCTTGCTTTTCTCTGGGACGAGACGAATCTGTACGTGGCCGCCCAGGTGTTTGACGAGCAGCATGTGCAAAACGAAGTCGGCCCCTCGGTGTGGCGAGGAGATGCGCTCTGGCTCTACTTCAACCTGCTCGGCGATCGTCGCAGCCTCGACGCCAAGCTGACGCTGGCGCAGACGCCGATGGGGCCGCAGGTTTGGAACTGGCGGGCGCAGTCGTTTCAGCCGGAAGCAAAGCTGGCGTGGATGGAGATGGAGCATGGCTATCGCTACGAAGCCGCCATCTCGTGGAGAAGCCTGAACAATTTCGATCCCTTGAAGCGCTCCCGCCTCTATTTTGACGCCGGCATGGGATTCGGCCTCGGCGGTTTTATCAATTGGTCTGGACTCGATCCCGACACACCGTCCAACCTTTTGCCGCTGGAGCTTGTGACGGAGGTTGATCCGCTTCAGGCAGAAGCAAGCGTCCGAACTGTTTCTCCGCTGGACGTCGCCTTTTCGGTCGCTCTGACGCCTGCGGGGAAGACGGCCGACCGACCACTCTATGAGTCGATCATCGCCCAGGCCACCTCGCCCGACCGCGATTATCTCTGGCTTGACCTGGCGTTCGATTCGCCTGTAAACCTGAAGGCAGGCAAGTATGACCTGCGAGTGGCGTATGCAGGCCTCAAAGACGAGATGGAGGCTGTGATCGACGCCTTCTGGGTGTTGCCTCGCCGCGCGTGCAAGGTTTTCGATTTTCCCGCCGAACACGATCTCCGCACTTTGCGCCTCTGTCATGATCTGTGGGACGGCGAGACGCAGTGGGAGGAGCAGTAGGTGCACTTACAGCGCAAAATAAACAAGGCCTGGATAATCTAGGCTATGATGCGTTTCTCTTGGTGGATGAAGCACCGACGAAAAGTAGCGGCTGCAGCCATTTGGGGCAGCGCACTGGCTGTGGCGCTTTTTTTTATGCGCGCAAATGAGCTGGATCTTGCCGAGTTGATGTTGCAAGTCGTGCTGTGGGGACAGGTCAGCCCGTTGGCGCCGTTGGTCTATCTTCTCCTCTATGCCTTGCGTCCGTTGACGTTGTTTTCTTCGGTGGCGCTGACGCTCGCAGGCGGTTTCTTGTTCGGGCCGCTGTGGGGCGTCGTCTGGACGGTGATCGCCGCCAATCTTTCTGCGACCGTGGCCTTTTTTGTCGGACGCGCTTTGGGTCGGGAGCTCCTAGCCGAGACCGCCACGGAGGGCATGATGCAGCGCTATGCGTCGCGCATGCGCCAGAGCAGCTTTGAAACCGTGTTGATCATGCGCTGTATCTTTCTTCCCTATGACCTGGTGAGTTATTTGGCCGGGTTTTTGCGCATTCGCTACCGGCCTTTTTTGTTGGCTACGGCACTTGGCTCGATGCCGGGCACGATTGCTTTTGTGTGGATGGGCGCTTCGCTTGCGCCGGAGGACCTGTCTCGTTTTTTCTTGAACGGTGAGCCGCCTGGCCTCGACTGGCGAATGTTGGCGCTCTCTGCTGCGATGTTCGTAGTCAGCATGGGTGTTTCCCGTTACTTGAAACAACGCGAGCGAGGAAATCCATCTCCTGTTGCGGAGGACATTGTCTCCGAAACCATTTGAAAAGACAGCCCGTGCTGAGGTGGAAAAGCAAAGAACGCGCATCCTCGATGTGACCACGTATTGAATCGGGTGAGGGATGCGAGGTTAATTAGACAAAATCATTTCAGCTTATTATTATGGAGAAGTGGTCGATTTTCGTAAGCATTGGCGACTGTGGATTCCGTTTGCCGTTTTTCTAACGTTTGCCATCGGTCTGTTTTGGATGCAGCAGCGCACCTTGCGCGTGGCGATCGTTCCCCCACAGACGGTGCAAACTGTCAATCCTAAAGCAGGCGTTCATACGCGACTGACCGACGAAGTCGAGGAGTGGAAGATCAAACGCACGCTGGAAATGGTGCGCGAACTGGGCGCTCCCTGGATCGTCGAGTATTTCCCCTGGGCCTATATCGAAAGCGAACGTGGCCGCTATCACTGGACGCACGCCGACATGGTGGTGAGGCACGCCCGGCAACAAGGGCTGCGCATCATCGCCCGGCTGGGATTTGTGCCGGAATGGGCGAGGCCGAAAGACACGACGCCACTCTATTTGGATGAAGAGCACTTCGTCGATTTCGGGAACTTTGCTGCGAAATTCGTCGAGCGCTATCGCGGCGACATCGAGTACGTCATTCTCTGGAATGAACCAAACCTGGCGCTGGAATGGGGCTATACTGCGCCGGATGCAGTAAAATACACGCAGTTGTTGCGCACCGTGTACCCGATGATCAAAGCAGTGGCTCCGGAAGTTCGAGTGTTGGGAGGCGCACTGGCGCCGACGCTGGCGCCGCCGGGTAGTGAGTTCGGCGTCAACGACCTGTTTTTCTTGCAGGCGATGTATGACGCTGGCGCCGGAGACTATTTTGATATTCTGGCGGTTCACGCCTACGGTTGGCATTTCGATCCGGATAGCCCGGCGGACCCCGAAGTGGTCAACTTTCGACGCACCGAACTGTTGCGCACCATCATGGTCGAAAATGGCGATGCCGAGAAACCGATCATAATCACAGAGGGGGGGTGGAATGACCATCCGCGCTGGACGCGAGCGGTTCGACCTGCACAGCGGATCACATATACGGTGCGCGCCTACGAAATTGCGCAAAAAGAGTGGCCCTGGCTGGAGGCGCTCTGCTTTTGGGTCTTTCGGTTTCCCTGGGATCAAAATTCCTATCAAGATTATTTTACTTTCGTGCGCACCGATTTTGAACCAAAACCTATTTATCGGGAGGTGCAACAATACCTGCGTGCATTCGCCCCTTGACGCAGCGAGAGCGCATCCTGCTCGTCACTGCGGGCGTCATCCTGTTGCTCGTGTTCGGCGGCGTTTGGTTGAATAAAGGCGTGCAAGAAGCGTTGCTCTCTTCATTCTGGCGCAGCGACGGAACCTGGGAAGCGATTCAGCAGCGCGGCGCCTGGCGAGTCGGGCTGGATCCCAGTTTTCCGCCGTTTGAAATGTTGGACGCCTCCGGAGTGCCCATCGGCTATGACGTGGAGCTGGCGCATGCGTTGGCGGCCAGCTGGGGCGTGCGCGCCGATATCGTCGCCATCGGTTTCGACAGCCTGCCCGACGCGCTGAAGGCGGGCAAAATTGACAGTATCGTGAGTGCTTACCCCTACGACGAGCGACTGACTCAGGATTTCCTCTTTTCCACACCTTATTTTGACGCAGGCCTACGAATTGCTGTGCACAATCGTTCAACAATCAACGAATTGTCCGATTTATCGGGGGCTCGCGTAGGGGTAGAATGGGGAGGACTGGGGGATATGGTCGGGCGGCGCCTTCAGCGCGAAGGGCTTACGCTGACGCTGCAACCCTTCGAGACGCCGGAGGAGATGATCGCAGCGCTGCTCGAGGCGAACAGCGTGGAAGCGATTCTGATCGACAACGTGATGCTGCGGAAGGCGCAGGCTGCCGGCCTGCCGCTGCGCGCGGTAAATGCACCTCTGGAGAGCATTCCCTATGTGATCGTGATGCCCCGCAGAGCCTATGAATTGCAACGGCAGCTTGAAAACTCTCTCCACCAATTCCAGACCGATGGCAAGCTAGACGAACTGGAGCGTCGTTGGTTTGCCGAGCATGCGACGGAGGACGTTGCACCATGAGCAATGCCGCAGAAGTAAAGATTGGACTCGTCACCGACACTCATTACTGGCAACGCGACACGCCGTATGTCACTTCTGAAGGGGCTGTACAACTTCAACCCTGGTCGGAGCAAATTTTGAATGCGTTGTTGGACGCGCTGCGGGCAGCGCAATTGGATCTGATTGTACACCTGGGCGACCTGGTCTGCGGCGGCGGAGGCTATCAGATGCCGGGCGAAGAATATGAGCAGGCGATGCGCTACGTTCACCGGCGTCTCCATGAACTCGACATTCCCGTCGTCGCCCTGCCCGGCAACCATGATCTTTATCCAGGCAAGGGCGATCTTCACGAATTTTACGTCTTGTGGCAATATCAGAAAGGTCTCGGCAAAACGATCGAGCTGCCGCAGGTGCAGCTCATTTTGCTCAACACCATGGGGCACTCGTCGGAGCAAATTCAAAGCGCGCCGGACGGCGATCCGGTTTATGGGATGGTCTCTCCGGTGGAGCTTGGGCGTCTCGAGGAGCTGCTTTCTTCGGCCGATGGTCGGCCGGCCTTGATCTTCACCCATCAGGTGCTGCTGCCCTGGAACCATCAAAAAAGCTGGAAAGACTATTACGGCGTACACAATGCGCAAGATGTGTTGAGCCTCATCGGCCGCTCGAAGCGCGTACGCGCCGTTTTTCAGGGGCACGCGCATCGTCTGAATATTCAGGAGTATGCTTTGCATTCAGGTCGCCGTTGCGTTTTTGCAACGTTGCCCGGAACCATCGAATACCCGGTGGCATGGATGCAGCTCTCGCTCCAGGAGGCACAGGCACATCTTCAACTTCAGCGGCTGCCGCTTCCTGAAATCAGCGCAATTTCTGCGCAGAGCGGCGACGGCCAATACTGGCGCGAAGGAGAGCCCGATTGGTGGGACTATCGATTTGAACTGTCGATTTGATCGATGGTGATATAATAGAACGGTGACAATAAAGCCGGCTACCTTCCAGGAAGTCTGGAGTTTCCTGGAAGGTTGTGTTTTGCATGCAAAGATATCGATTCAAGATCGCCTTTCACGACCGAGAGGAGCAACCGTTGTCCCCCATCAATCCTTTGCCTCCCGAAATCTTGAGGCATCGTTGCAACCCGGAGGAATTTCCCTTTGAAACAACCGAGGAGCTGGACGGCACCGTCGCCTTGATCGGGCAGGAGCGCCCGGTCAGCGCGCTGCGTTTTGGCGTTAAGATGCGCCGACAAGGATACAACATCTATGCGCTTGGCCCTTCCGGGGTGGGGAAACATACATTGGTGCGCCGCATCATTGAAGAGCGCGCCGCCCAAGAGCCGCCCCCTTCGGACTGGTGTTACGTCAACAATTTCAGTCAACCCTACCGACCTCGCATCCTTCGTTTGCCCCAGGGCCGTGGCCGCGCGTTCAAGCGCGACATGGCGCGCCTTGTGGAAGATATGCAGAGTTCCCTCTCCGCGGCTTTCGAGAGCGAAGAATATCAGGCGCGGCGGCGCGCCATCGAAAGTGAATTTCAGGATCGGCAACAGGCCACGCTCATGCAGCTGCAGGAACAGGCGCGCCGGCGCGGCCTGACCCTTCTGCGCACGCCTGCCGGCCTGGCCTTCGCGCCGTTGAAGGGCGACGAAGTGTTGACGCCGGATGAGTTTGAGAAGCTGCCTGAAGAGGAGCAAAAACGCATCCGCGCCGACGTCGAGGTGATGCAGGAGGAGCTGCAGAAAGTCATCTCCCAGGCCCCGCGTTGGGAGCGCGAGCTGCGCAATCAGGTGCGCGCGCTCAATCAGGAGATCGCCAGCATTGTGCTCAACGACCTGATCTCCGAGCTTGCCGGCGCATACTCCGATATGCCCGCAGTGCTGGAATATCTTCAGGAGGTGCGGCGGGATGTTCAGGAGCACCTGAGCGATTTTTTGATGGCGGGCGAAAAACAGCGCCAAGCCTCCGACGGCGAAAATCCGCTGGCTCTCCTGGACAGCGTTTCTCCATTGCGCCGCTATCAGGTGAATCTGTTGGTGGACTCGGCTGACGTCAAAGGCGCGCCTGTCGTGTATGAGAGCAATCCCACCTACACCAATCTCAACGGTCGCATCGAGCAGATGGCGCAGATGGGCGCCCTGGTCACCGATTTCATGTTGATCAAGCCGGGCGCATTGCATCGGGCCAACGGCGGCTATTTGATCCTAGATGCGCTGAAGGTGCTCTCCAACGCTTACGCCTGGGAGGGACTGAAGCGCGCGCTGGAATTCGGCGAAGTGCGCATCGAGTCGGTGATGCAGATTCTCAGCCTGACCAGCACGATTTCGCTCGAACCGGAGCCGATGCCGTTGGACATTAAGGTCGTTTTGCTCGGCGATCGACTGCTGTACTATCTCCTTTCTCAGTATGATCCAGATTTCAACGAGCTTTTCAAGGTGGCGGCCGATTTCGCCGACGAGGTGGAGCGCACGTCGGAGATGCATTTAGCCTATGCGCAACTGATCGGCTCCATCGTGCGCAAAGAGGGACTGCGCCCGCTGAACCGGTACGCCGTCGGCGCCGTCATCGATCACGCTGCACGACTCGTCAGCGACAGTGAGCGGTTGACAGCGCAGATTCAGGCCATCGTCGATCTGCTGCAAGAGGCCAACTACTGGGCTGCAGAGGCCAATGCCGCAGTTATCAACGTCGAACACGTGCAACAGGCCATCGACGCACAGATCTTCCGCCTCGATCGCGTGGCGCGACAGATTCAAAGCGAAATTCTGCGCCGAACCATCCATATCGACACCGCCGGCGAGGTGATCGGACAGATCAACGGTCTTTCTGTGCTGCAACTGGGCAACTTCACCTTCGGCCAACCTTCGCGCATTACCGCTACGGTGCGGATGGGGCGCGGGGATGTCGTCAACATCGAACGCGAAGTCAATCTGAGCGGACCGATTCATTCTAAAGGCGTGCTCATTTTGGCTAGCTTTCTCAACGCCCGCTACGCCAGCGAACGGCCGCTGGCGCTTTCCGCCAGCATCGTCTTCGAGCAATCCTATGGCGCCGTCGAAGGCGACAGCGCTTCTTCAACCGAACTGTATGCATTGCTCTCCGCCATCGGCCGCATTCCGATCCGGCAGGCGCTTGCGGTCACCGGCTCGGTCGACCAATATGGCCGCGTGCAGGCGATCGGCGGCGTCAACGAAAAGATCGAAGGCTTTTTTGATCTTTGTAAGGCGCGCGGCCTGACCGGCGATCAGGGCGTGCTCATCCCGGAGACAAATGTCAAGAATCTAATGCTGCGCAACGACGTGGTCGAAGCCGTCGCCGCCGGCAAGTTTCACATCTACCCGGTTTCGCACATCGATGAGGGCATTGAGCTGTTGACCGGCATGCCTGCAGGCGTTCCCAACAAGCAGGGCAAGTATCCGAAGGGAACGGTCAACCGCGCTGTCGTCGATCGCCTAGAGAAAATGGCGAAGAAACGCCGCGCCCTCGAAAGTAAAGAACAGGCGCAAAAGGAAACCAAAGCCGGCGCCAACGAGGATGCGCCCAAGTTGGAGTGAGAGGTGCTCAGGTGAGCTCTGGTCATTTTTTAGGAGTGTACTGGATGAGCGGGCAAGAACGCGGCGAAACATCGTCGCCGGGATATATCCTCGTGGCGCTGGACGCCTCGCCCTACAGCGCAGCGGCGCTCGCTGCCGCCGCCGAAATTGCGGCGGCGCTGAACCTGGAACTGCGCGGCATTTACGTCGAAGACACCGATCTGCTGCATCTGTGCGGGTTGCCGTTTGGTTTTGAAATCGGCTCTTTCACTGCCAGGCTCCGCCGCTTAGAGCAATCTCATATCGAACGCGAATTCCAGCTGCGGGCGGCGCAGCTGCGCAAGATCATGGCCGAGATCGCCGGTCGCCAGCGCCTTCCCTGGTCTTTCACAGTTGTGCGCGGCAGGGTGACCAAAGAGCTCCTCTCCGCCAGTTCCTCGGCGCACATGGTCAGCCTTGGACGCGTCGGCACGACGCCGGGCAAACGCATTGGGTCGACCGCCCAAGCTGTCGCACGCAACACGCAGCGACCTGTGATTGTGCACGCTCAACAACCGCTGAGCGGTCCATTCACGGTCGTCTATTTGGGAGACGTTGCTTCCGACCATGCAGTTCAGCTTGCCGCGCAACTGGCAAGGCCGCGCGGGACAAGTATTCACATCTTGGCGCTGCCTCAATTCCGTCCGCAGGCCGACCGGTTCGCTCAGGAAGCGGCTGCTGGGGGACTGGAATGCGCAGTCTCCACTGTACCCTCGGCCGAGGCGATGGTGACGCAGCTGGTGCAGATCGAAAAGGGAGCGGTCATCCTTCCCATCTCGGTTGCGTCATGGTTGGACTCGCTCGCCGTGACCGCCATCGTGACGCCCTAAATCAGGCTTTTCACTCGATTGCAACCGTCACAGCTTGCACCTGGCCGTCCCCTGCGGGGACAAGCCCGGATGCAGTCACCGGCAAACGGAGCGCGCCCGCACTCGCCGACTCATACAATCCAATCCAGACTGCATAGTCGCCCGCAGAAAGAGAAGCAGACAGAGCGATTTCAAATCGGCTCAGGACGCGATCGCCTGCGCGCCAAAGACGCGTCGGAAAGCGTTCGCCTGCGGGCGCTCGGTCATATCCACCTACGCGCTCGCCCTCTGCGTTGAACACGTGGACAAAGGCCGTGTAATCTGTTGCGGGCTGACCCAACGCCTCCCAGAGCGACTCCACGACCAGCGTATGGGTCTCGTCCTTCCAGTGCACGGCGACTCGCTCTAGCCGGATCACGCCGCCAAACTCGCTGCCGACCTCTTGGGCCGGCAGGCTGAGCTCCGGCGCGGTCGGCGGCTCTACCGTTACGACGCCGATGAAAGGCGTGAGCTCTTCTCCGGCAGCGTTGTATGCAGGCAGCGGCAGATAGGCTCCCTCCGCCTCAGTCGCCGGGTCGATGAAGCCCACGTAGAGCCGCGCAGCCAGCGGCGCCCACGAGTCGATGCGCCTGGTCACGCGCAGCAGGTAGGCGTCGGCGTAGATGGCGCCGGGCGTCCAGAAGGTGGTGGGGTTGCGCCCCCAACCCGGATGGGTGGTCAGGTTGGCGATTTCAACGCCGTTTTCATCTAAAAGCTGCAAAAAAAGCTGATAATCCTGCTCTAGCGGCGCGGAGGTTTGCAAATAGAGGGTCACAGGCAGGCTCTCACCGACGCGCACCCGCTCGGCGTCGAGGCGCAGGGCCAGCAGGCGTAGCCTTTCCTCATCGCCGTAGCGCACATCAAGCTGCGTTGCGCGTGCGTCGATGGTTGTCACCGGCGGTGGCGCATAGTAGGCACGGGGAAGCAACCACCCCAGCGCGTAGATCGACATTGCCATCAGCACGCCTGTCATACCGATGAGCGGCAGGCGTCGCCACAGCGCAGGCAACCAGCGCAGCCAGAACTCGAACCCGGCGACGAGAAGAATGGCGACGGAAGGCAATGCGGGAAAGAGCAGCCGTCCCTGGCTACCGGTCGCCTGCAGCGTCCAGTAAAGCAACAGAACGGCCATCATGCCCAGCCACAGCCAGAGGAAAAGCAAGAGACGAGGGTTGAAGGGCGAAGGGTGAGAACCTCTGCTGCGGAGCGATGCAACGGTCGCCAACAGGGCGCCGCTCAGACCGATGACCGTCACGACGTCCATCGTTTTGTAGAACCAGTCCGGCAGCAGGATGTTGAACCAGCCGAAGACGCCCCAGGCCGAGTAGCGCAGGCCGTCGAACTCGGGCCAGAAGCTCTTCCAGGTCAGCGGCTCCTGACGCCGACCGTTTATTTCCATGAGATGAGAAAGCCCGCTCCAGTCGCCGTAAAGCGCAATGTTGCGCGCATACCACCAGCCTGCGATTAAGAGTACCGGCAGGCCGGTGAAGAGCAGCGCCTCAAGCGCAAGGCGCGGCGTTCTGCGTCGCCAGGCCAGAAAGAGCGTGACCAGGCCGCTTAGCGGGATCAACCCCAGCCCCTGCAACTTGCTCAGCGCGGCGGCGCCCAGCGCTGCGCCGAGCACAATCCACTCCCATCGCCAGATCGGCTCATCCTTCGCCTTCACGAGCAGCCGCGCCAGCCAGAAGAGGGTGAAGGCACTGGCCGCAATCACGGCATTGTCGTTGGAAAAGGAAGCGCTCAGAAAGAGAAACTGGGGGATCAGGGCGGCCAGCGCGGTCGCGCCTAGTGCCAGCGTCTTGTTGTCGGCGAAGGTTAAGGTCGCCAGACAATACAGGCACCCCAGCGTCAACATGCCCATGAGCAGCGATAGCCAGCGACCCATGTGCAGCGCCAGATTGGCCCCCGTCAACGGACGCCAGCGGCCGGAATGGAGCATGAAGTTTTTGTTGCCGGGATAGAGCGGGTCGCCGATGTTGGCGCGTGGGTTCGGGATGGCGATCGCCTCAAAGTCGCTCTGGTCGATGGGCGCTGTCGCTGCGCCGGTGATCAAATAGTAGAGCGGCGCCTGGCTGCCTTCCTGCGCCCACGGGCCGGGCGACCGAGGGTCCTGCACCGGCAGGCCGTTCCCCTGGGCGATATGGCGGGCGAAGGCGTAGTGAAACGGCTCGTCCGGCGTCTCGAAGGCGGGGACGACCAGGCTATAGGCGACGCCCAGGAGCAGAAAGAGCGCAAAGATGAGTCCGGTTGTTTTCATGGTGCCTCCGCCGGAAAGCGCGCCGTCACGCCATCCGCGCCGATTTTGCCGCCTTCGATGCGGGTGACCGGCAATTTTTCCCACGTTTCAGCGTCATAGACTTGTAAGGTGTAAAAGCGACGGAATTCTCCTGCGCCTGGTTCGGAGGGGGGAAACTCGACGAACTCCATGATCGTCTTGCCCGGATCCCAGTACAGCGTCGGGATGTCGCCCTCATACGGTTCTCGCTCCACCATGGCGAGCGTCCGCTCGGCGCCGGAGGCGTCCTCCTCGACCAGCCGCCAGATGTAGCGGTAGCGGCGGTCGGGCTTTTCCAACACCTGCCAATAGAGGCGCACTTGCCACGGCAGCCCGACCGCCGCCGGATCGACGTTCACGTCGTAGCCGGCCAGTCGAATTAGCTCGCCAAACTCGGCGATGACGCGGTGTTGCACGGTTGCGGGCAGCGCCTCGAACACAGGGATTTTGGGCAGATAGAGATGGATGCGTAGCGAGGACTGGCTGAAGAGCTCGACGTCGCGCACGCGCAGGAAATGCTCCAGCAGCCAGCGCTCGACGTCGCCCTCCAGGTCGAAATAAGGATGCGTGCTGGATTTGATCACCCAGATGCGGTCGAATTGCTCGCCCAGCTCCGCCAGCCAGGCGAAGGTGTCTTCCATGGGGCGGTTGAGCAGCGGCACGCCGTAGACGCCCAGGCGCGCCCCGCGTGCAATCGCTTCATGCACCGGCGCCATCGGCAGATAATACTCGAAGATGCGCCACGAAGAGGACGGGTAATAGAGCACTACATCGCCGGGCATGATGCGTCCGTCCATGATCTCGCCCAGCCGCGTATAGTCGTCTTTGTCATACCGTTCGAGTGTGTGGTAGCTCAGCGTGCTCCAGCCGATGCCGGCAAACAAGAGCAGCGCCGGCAGCCAAGGCGCCCATCGACGCAGACGGCCGATCCCTGCCAGCCCGGCGCCGACCAGCAACGTGTACGGCCCGACCAACATGCCCAGATGGCGCGAGTTCATGTACAGCGGTTGAAAGCGGCTCAGCGTTAAAATCAAAAACACCGGCGCAATGAGCACGACCGGCAACACCCACCCGCCGCGGCGCAGAGACTCCCACGAACGCAGCCCCCATCCTGCGCCGATTACGGCGAGCGCCGCAAAGAGCAGGTCAAGCGGCCAGGCCATGGCCAGATCGGCGCTCGGCCCCAGGCTGAAGGCGTTGACCAGGTCCGGGACGATGATGCGCGCCGTGATTTTGGGAAAGTTTTCGCCTGCGCCTTGACGGATGGCGTTCCACAGCGCATAGCCGCCCACGACTGCACCGGCGAGCGCAACGACGGCAACTGCAATGATCCCCAAGCGTACCCGATGATGGAGGGACCAGGCCGCCAGGATAAGAAGATGGATGGCGATCAAGAAGATAGCGTAATAGTGGGTGAGCAGGAAGAGCAGCTCGACCAGAAGAAAGGCGAGGAGATGAAGGCGACTCAGCCTTGCCTGCTCTGTCGCCCTCAGCAGCAGATAGGTGGCGAGCAGCGCCAACGCTGCCCAGAGCGCATACGGCCGCGCCTCCTGTCCATACCAGAGCATGAAGGGGTTGACCGCAGCCAGCGCCATTGCCCACAGAGAAGTGGGCGCCGGCGCCAGCGTGCGTCGCTCCAGCCAGCGCGCCCAAAGATAGACGCCTGCGGTGAAGAGCATCGCTGCCAGCGCCGAGCCGTAGCGCAAAACGAAGACGCTCTCTCCCGCCGCACGGATCAACAGCGCCTGCAGGCCGAAATAGAAAAACGGATGCTGGTCAATGGTCGGCAGCTCGCTGAAGCCGTCCTTGATCACCAGCACGCCGAGCAGTAAATTAGGCAGGCTTTCCTCTGCGCGCTGCAGGCTGAGACTTTCATCCCACCACAGGTCTTTGACGTCGAGAAGGATCACAGCACGCGCAAAGCCGAGCAGCAACAAGGCCAGGAGGAAAAGGCGTCGCCAAACAGCAGCGCCCTTGTCCGCCGCTTCGACGTCAATGTGATCGGATGAGGCGGGCTTGTCCGCCGAGGTTTGAACCATCACAAGACTATGAGCTTACCTTGAAACCGGGTTTGCCGACAATTTTAGAGTTCATCGAATCGGTGATGTCTGCGCTGCTCCGCCGACGTCTACGGTAAGCCTGGCCGCATCCTCGGGCAACCCGGCGCCTTCAGTATAGGCCGGTAGACGCTTCAGGTTGTGCGGATCGTAAAGGCCCACCAGAAGGTTGCGAGCAGTAATGGGCGATTCTGCAAAGAGACGCTCATCGCGAATCACATCCCCGGGCGCCCAGAGTCGGGTTGGGCTAAGCCCAAAATTCGGAGGACCGTCGTTTTGTGTAAGCAGGGCGGCGTTCGCGTCCGTCGCATGGACAAAGACCGTATAGTCGTTTGGAATTGCATCGAGCGCCTGCCACCACAACACCACGCCGGCGATCTCGCCCTCCGCCGATGCGGCGGGCAGCCACTCGACCCCGATCAGCGCGACGACGTCTCCGAAGCGGACAGGCTCCGCCAGCATATGTTCGGCGGGAGGCTGCAGAGGCTCTTGTGGGCGAATCACGACTTCGGACGCAATCGGCGGATCGTAAATTTGACCGCCTCGCAAGACCGTCAGCGGAGCTTCCTGACCACCGGCGTCCTCCAGCAGCCAGACGCCCAGCAGCGCGCGCGTGGGGCCGTTCAAAGCTGTGGCGGGCAGCAGTTGGTATCGATCCGCGTACCAGTCCCCTGCCTGCCATCGTTGCGTCGGCGAAAGTCCCGCACCGGGATAGCTATGTTGGCGGTCGCTCACCGTCCAGGATGGGGAGGTTGGGATCAGCAACTGGAGAGAGACGGTGTAGTTTTGCTCGATCCGGCGCAACGTCTCCCAGTGCAGCGTGACATTTGTAATTTTCCCTTGATATAGAGGCTCGGCTTTAACCCCGCGTAGGGCGATGGCGTCGTCGTAGAGCAGGGGTTCCTCGAAGCGGTTGAGGGCGGCGATTGCTGAAGGGGTCAGCCGTTGCGCCTGCGGATAGTGATCGGGAAGCCAGAAAAACGCAAAGAAAACGCCGAGCAGCGCAGGAGCCAGTGCGCTGAGGAGGGCGACGAGCTGTCGCCAACGCGCGCTCCACCAGCAAAGCCAGCCGCAAGCTGTCAACCATGCCAAGCTTGGAACGATCGGCAGCAGCAGTCGACCCTCTGGAATCACGCCGCCCAGGGGCCGGATCGCTAGCGTGCGCGTCAGCAGATAGACGCCCACCAGTGCAACGGCCCAGATTGCGTGCATCACCGGCAGCGCCGGCGTCCATGTCGACATCGTTGCGTTACGACGATAAAAGAGCCAGCCGGCCAAACCTGCCACGATGCCGGCCGCTGAAAGCGCATAGAGCCAGCCAGGCGCAAAACCGACGCCTCCGATGCTCCAGTCGAACCAAAAGGTGCGGAAGATCACCTCCAGATGGGGCGGCAGAAGAAGCAGGTCGGTGAGCGGCGCAGTGAGGATGGCCTGGATGGGCACGCTGCGCGAGACGCCGAACACGTCCTCCCCGCGCAAGACGTTGGCCGCCAGCCACAATCCCCACAACGGCGCAAAGCCGGCAACAGCCCACGTTGCAGCCAGGCTCGGCTTTCGCCACCGGCGCGTGTTCACCCAGAGAAAAAAGGCGGAGAGAGGAATTAACAGCAACAAGAAAACGGTGTTCGCCTTCGAGAGCATTGCGAACCCCAGCAACATGCCGATCGCTACAAACGATCGAGGCGGGGCCTTTTGCAGCGTCAGAACTATGCTCCAGGTGACCACAAGGGCAGAAAAAGCGGTTGCGGCCAGGTCGTTGTTGATGGTTCCGCTCAAAAACAGAACCATGGGCTGAAACGCCGTTAAGCTGACGATGAGCAGCGCGTACGCATCGGGCAGGATGCGCCGGGCGCCGATGTAGACGCCGATCAGCCCCAACAACCCCAGCGCAGTGGACGCCAATCGCGCCGCGTACAACGCAGGCAATTCGGAAGGTGTCACTGGAACAATAGGATTGAGGTTCCCGATGCGCGTAGCCAGAAAGTGGGGGTTGGACGGCAGCTCTGTGTCGAGCGGAGGATCGGGAAAAGGCAGGGTGAACAAGGCTGCCAGCGCATAGTACAGCGGCGGCTGATGACGCTCATCGGCGCGCACCGAGCTGTGTAAGTCCGGCAAGCGCCCGGTCTTGCGGATCAAGACGAGGTGTTCGTAGTGCAGCGCCTCGTTGGGGCTGGCGAAGGCTGGCAGCCGGAAGGCGATCTGGACGGTGCAGGCGCTGTAAATGAGCAGAACGGCGATGAATAGAATGTGTCGCCGGGGTGCCCAGAGGCGTCGAGAAGAGTTCGGAATGTCGGGTAAGTTATGCTTGAGTGACGCTGACGCCATGTTGGTATCTCTCCAGGTGGCGGCGGGCGATCTCTTCCCAGCCGAACTGTGCGCTGGCGCGGCGTGCCTGGTATTGGAGCCGAGCGCGCAGCGTCGGATCGTCGGCGAGGCGCAACACCGCCTTCACCATTGCCTCCACATCGCCGACTTCGGTGTAGAGTACCTCGCGTTCGTGCCGTAGTTCTGGCAAGGGGACGAGCGGTCGAGTTGTGACGATGGCGCAGCCGTTGGCAAGCGCCGCCATCAATGTGCCGCGACGCAGGCTGGCGCCGTCGACGAAAGGCAATAGCACGACGTCGCATGCATTGAGGTCGGCGGCCACTTCGCTGTCGGGCTCGGCGCCCGTCCATTGCACCAGCTCCGATAATTGATATTTGCGTATCAGTGTTTCCACCTTGCGAAAGTAAGTCTGATTGGTCTGGTCGCTGGCACCGATCTTGTCGCCGATCATGAGCAGGCGCACGTCGTTGCGCCTCTCGCGCACACGGCGCAGCGTTTCGACCAGCTCCACGCCGCCTTTGCTCTGATTGAGGAAGCCAAAAAAACCGATGACCAGATGGTGATCGGCATAGCCGCGCCGGTTACGACGGGTGCGACGCTCTGCTTCGGAAAGCTGCACGCTGACGATGTTGCTGCCGATCGGAATGGAGACGGCCTCGATGTGGTGTTGGAGCAGCGAAAGGCGATCGGTCTCTGTGGTTGTAATGACCAGTTCGGCACAGCGAGCCGGAATTTCCGTCACCCAACGTCGCAAAAGGCGCCCTGCCTTGGGAAAGAGGTACATCGGCAGCAGGTCATGATAGGTCCAAGCCGTGCGCACACCTCTGCGTTTCCAAAAAAAAGGCGCAACATTGATGGCGGGATGCATGCCGTAGGCGGCCGTTTGATACTGCACGTGCACCCAGTCGGCGCGCAGATCGCGCGCCAATTCGGGCGCGATCTGTAGAATGCGCCAGTCCCAGCGCCGAATGGCAGGCAACACCCGCACACAGTTGTCAAAATCGGCGCAATTGGGTTGAACTGCGCGCTGCGAAGTCAGCACGCTGACGCGTGCACCAAGGCGATGCAGCGCCAGCGCCAGCGCCCGCGTATAATCGCCAACGCCGCCTTGCATAGGAGGGTATTCGCCGGTCACGAAGAGAATGTGCATTGTCTACGCCTGCAACGTTTTCTCCAGTACGTAGCCGCGATAGGGATGTTCGACAAAGCCGTGCTGCGCCAACAAATTGATGGCGGCGGCCTGGTGTATGCGCACGAAGACGATCATTTGATCGAGCGATTGCTGGACGGCGTCGTTGAGCATTCTGCGCAACATCCAGCGACCGATATTGTGGTTGCGCCAGGGAGGATCGACCTCCCAATGCACAAGATGGGCAACGCATAGCGAACGGCCTTCCATCTCGACGTTGCAGCGGACAACGCGCGCCTCGCCGATCAGTTCGGTGCGACGAAAGAAGACCTGATAGCGTCGGTCCTCGGAGGTTCCTCGAAAGACCAGAGTGAGACCGGATTGGGGAACTCCTTCTTCAAAAAGCTCCTGACGTAGGGTGCAGACAAAACAGTAAAAGCGGTCAATATACCGAAAACCCTCGGAGGTCAGCAACCGAATCTGGTCCGTCCAATCGGAGGGCAGCAACCCCAGTCCTCCCTGCCAGGTGGGGTAGCCGGTGCTGGGATGATACGCTTTAATCACGGCGACGCCATGGTGTCGCCAGTAGGCATAGGCGGCGGCGAGCAAGCGACGCCCCACCTCCTTGCGCAGGGTGCTATCGGCCGGCAGCGCCAAAAAGCGCAGCAGCCCAAACGGCTGATGATCGGGGCCTCCCCGGCTGTCACCGTCCAGGCCGACGGCTGCATCGAGCAAGCCCACCGGCTCACCGACGCGCAGCGCCATGAACACGACATGGCTGCGCCAGCGCACCGGCAGAAGGGTCGGCGGCGTCTCGTTCAAGAGCTGGTCGGCGAGTTCAGCAGGTGTCATGGGGCGACTGTAAATTGAATCGGAGTAGGCAAGGTGAATCAGAGAGCGCGCTTGTTCGACATGTTCAGATGTGAGTTCCCGAACCATTAAAGCAGGTGTAAACGGCAGCGTCATGGCATCCATCTAAGCCGAGGAATGGGTTCTGCGGGCTTGCAGCTTCGCCAGCAACTCGTCTTGTCGTTCGACGGCAGGCAGCGCCGTTGCGCGCAGCGTTTCCAGATCGACCAGGCCATTTTCCCGCAAGGGGTGATAGGTGATCACGAGCCGTCGGGTGATCCGTCCGCTTTCATGCACTGCGTCGATCTGTCGAAATTCAATGCGGAGTCTCTGGATAGGCGAGTGCAGCGAGAGTCCTTGGTCATCAAGCGTCACATGAGAGCGCCATTGCACACTGAAGACCCACGTCGCATACAGGCAGCCGAGCAGAAAGACCACCACGATCCAGTCGAATTGACGCCACAGCGACCATACACACAGCCCGGCAGCCAACGCACCGGCGCCGATGAGTGCGATATACAGTGAAATCGGCCGATAGGTTAAGTCATCTGAGACCGGACCGATTGGCGTTGATTGTGTCATGAGCGATTGATCAACGGTAAAGTTCTCAAGCGCCTCACTCTCAGTTTATCTATTTTACCAGATGAGGCCTTTCAGCGCCTGCCAGAAGAAGCTGAGGCTGAAGAATGCCAAGAGCAGCGCGCTGGCAAAGAGCAGACGCCGATACCATGCATCGTTGAGATGGCGCCGTCCGCCGGCGACGGCGAAGGCGGCCAATACTTTGCTGCCGATCAATAGAGCGTAAAAACTTGCCAGAAAACCGATCGCCAGCATGGGTCTGTTTTGCCAGGCGCGTGTAAAAAGCGGCGCGCCGACGCCGATCCAGAAGAGCCATGGGTTCGGACTGAGCAAATTCACCATCACCCCGCGCCAGAGGTCGGCGGCGGCGGAAGCCTGAGCAGCCGGCCCGGTTCGGAGAAGCGTTGCACTCTGCGCATCGTGTGCGGTCTCCCAGGCCAGATAAAGGAGAAAGGCGGCGCCGGCCAGCGTCAGCGCAGTCTCTACGCCCGAGGGCAACGCCGAAACGAAGAGCACCGTCAGCATGACGATCGGTGCGTCGGTGATCAAGGGCGCCACGGCCACGCGCAGCCCTGCGGCCAGGCCATATTCCAGCGTGCGCGTGATCACGAGCGTCATCAGCGGACCTGGGCTGACGCCGGCGGCGAAGCCCAGCGTTAGGCCGGCGAGGAGGTGACTCATGGACAAATCTCCAAGATTTCTCGATAGATGGATTCAATCCGATCGACGTGTTGCCCAAAAGATGAAAAATCTGCGCCTTGCCCTTGCATCGCCTCTAGTTCCTGAGGATGATCTGCAAGGCGCTGAAGCGCGTGGCTCCACGTCTTCACATCGCCCGGCGGCAACAGCAGACCGTTGACGCCATCCTGAATCACTTCCGGCAGGGCGCCCATTGCGGAAGCCAGCACTGGCGTTCCGACTGCCAGCGCCTCGTGTGCAACCAGGCAGAACGTCTCGTGCCAGAGGCTGGGAACGGCTACGGCGTCGGCGTCAGCCATTGCCCGCCAGACCTCTTGTCGGCTCAGCCTGCCTGGAAATGTCACTCGCGCGTCCGCCATCTGGCGCAGCAGTTGGGTGTAGTGTGGATGCGATGAAAGATCTCCGACAATCGAGAGTCGGAGATTGCCCTTCACGTTGCGGAAGGCTTCCAGCAAGACATGGACGCCTTTATTGGGCGCCAGCCCGCCCACGTAGAGAAGGGTGAGTTCGTCTTGTTTTGGCCTGCGCGGCAGGAGCGTTACGTCTGGCGGCGGAATCCCGAGTTTGACGGTCCGCAACTGTCCATCAGGAACGCCGTGCTCGCTATGCCAGCGACGCACGAAGTCGGATGGCGTCAACAACACAGCGGCTTGCCGAAGCAGTTTCTGGAGCCTGCGATTGCGATCTACAAGGAGCCCCCAAAGCAGCGGCGCTCCTGCCCAGGCTGACCGCTTCCCCGCTCGCGCCACGGCGCAGTGGGTGCAGTTGAGAAAGGCGCGTGGGCCATCGCAAGAGGTATGGCTGTAATTGGTCAGCAAATTGGCATTGGCGCAGATCCACCAGTAATCGTGCAGAGTGACGAGATAGGGGATGCCAACCCGAGTCAAATGTTCAAGTAAGGCGACCGGCAAGCCCATCAGATGTTGAACGTGCACGATGTCGGGTCTGAATTGCCTTACCGCCGTTTTCCAGAAATTGAAAATGTCCGGTTGTTGCCATGTTGATAAAAAGCGCAACGAAGGGGAGAAGGCGCCGACAGACGAGCGAAAGAGGATGATATTCTCTCGTTGTTCTGCACGAGACGTTTTTTCTTTGGAATAGGAGCGATGAAATACGGCAGTCTGCCAGCCTCGCTGCGAAATAGCCTGCGCCAGCGCTTGTGTATAGAGCTCGACGCCGCCGACGAATTCCGGCGGATATTGGTGAACCAAGTAGAGCACCTTCATTTCGCCGAGACTCCTTTGTTGGCGAGTCGGCTGTAAATATCTCGAACGAGGGGATATTTATGGTCCCACGTGTGTTGGCGGAGCACTTTGTTGCGGCCCGCTTCTCCCATCTGACGCCGAAGTAGAGGGTTTTCCGCAAGCGTCTGAATTGCCTCCATCAGCGCTTGCACATCTCCAAAAGGGACTAACAAACCATCTCGACCATGATCGACTACGGTGCGCACGCCCCAGGCCTGCGCTGCAATCACCGGCTTAGCGTAAGTCCATGCCTCCAAAAAGACAATGCCAAACGAATCGGTTCGGGAAGGCAGCGCCAGGACGTCAATGGCGTCGAGCAAATCGAGCTTGGTCGCATGGTCGACGCCGCCGAGCACGATCAGGCGAGCGCGGTCCGCCGCCGGCAGATCGTCTAAATAGCGGCGGAATTGCTCGAGGATGGCGCCGGCGAGAACCAGGTGCACATGGACGCCTTTGCGCCACAGTGCGCGCACCGCCTCGACGACGTGCATAACTCCTTTGTCATACGCCATCGTGGAAAGCACGCCGACGATTGGCCCTTCCAGCTCATAGCGATCACGCAGGCGAGCGCCATCGCCTCCCTGGAGTTCAGCGAGAGTCACCCCCGGCCCGACCACGGCGATACGTTCGGCGGGCATTCCCCGGCGTTGGTAAAAAGCGGCTTCATCCTCGTTGATCGCAAGAAGGAAGGCGCTATTGAGCACCAGCTCCACCTGATGGCGCATGGTATAGAACCGGCTCACGGCGTCTTCGCCCGGCTCTGCGCCGACGCCAAGATGCGTGAGGGGATAAATTACGAAAGGTTTTCGATTTTGATGAGCAAAGTGTTGAGCGGCGGCGATCAACGGCTCAAAGACGATCGTCATGCCGGCCACCAGGTCGAAGTGCTCCTGGGTTGTGGCAAGCCAACGCAATAGTTCAGGCGTCCAGGGTGTAAAGTGCGCCAGCCGATGCAGCCAGGGAGACGGCGTCGCCGGCATGCGCGCCAAGGTCCACAGCAAGCGCCGCATCGCAGGATAGCTGAACTGTGGCGATGGAAGATGGCGCACCGGAAAACGCAAGACGCGCACCCCATCGATCACGGATTCTGAATCGGGGATGCGACGCGCATCCGGATTCCAAAATAGCTCGAAGTCCCACGCGTCGGTGGTGACGACGGTGACATCGTGACCATCGGCGACCAGGCGTTTGGATACGCCTGCCAGATACAGTTCAGCGCCGCCGACGGCGGGAAGATAGCGCTGGGTTACATGCAGAATGCGCATGAAGCCGGTTCAAGGCGACGAATTAGAGACGGGTACATCGTCTATGCACACTACCGACGGCATGATCGTTGCACCCAGAATTTTATCCGTTCGAAGCTTGATCGTTTTGCGCTCCGGGAGCGGTCAGGCGCTGGAGATGCCAGCGCAGCTGCGCAATTTCTTGCGCCTGCGCCCGGTTGAGAGCGACCAGTTCCTGCAGGACAACGTTGTACGCATCGTTGACTTGCGCCTGTCTGCGGACGACTTTGTTTGTGTAGAACAGCACCAGTTCATGCAACGCCCTGCGGATGCGGTGCAACAGGCCGCCGATGATGGGAAGTTGGCTCTGGCGCACCTCTATCTCAACGTCAGTGGATGCGTCTTGGATCGACTCGGCAAGCGCCTTCAGTGCGTTTGCTCTGTCGCTCATCTCCGTGCTTGCCGGAAGCGCGAACTCAAAGGCATAGATTTGTGCCTCGTTCAAATCCAACGGCTGATTCGAAAGAGGTTCCCAGTTTGGCTGCGAGTCTAGGGTCGAAGATGCATGCTGTTTGAGATACGCCGCCTGCCGGACTTCTTGCCGCAACGCTTCCAGGCGCTCATTCATCACCTGAATCAGCGTCGTCATCATTTCGTTGGCGTTAAACTGGGCGTTCACGACATCCTCAAAGGACGGAGACTTCGCTTGTCCGAACAACTCGACGCGCGCGCGGGCCTGATAGGTGCGCAGGCGTTGAATGCCCTCGGAGACGTCATCTTGCATCAACGAATGTTGGAGCAATTCAAATTCTACAGAGTTCAGAATATCGGCGACCGTGACAGGACGTTTCATGATTTGCTCTCTGCTTTCTAGACAGGCGTTGGCTGGCTTTGCGCCATCGCAGCAGTTTCGGCAAGCACGCGGCGATAAACCTGTGCAAAGCCGCGCGCCATATGGATGTGTGTAAAACGATCCAGTAGTCGCTGTCGGCCGGCGACGCCATACTCATACAGCGTGCGCGGCGATTGCAACAGCGCCGCCATCGCTTCTGCAAGTTGCTCTGGACTTTCTGGATCGACCAGGCGGCCGGTGACGCCGTCGTCAACCACTTCTGGAATTCCGCCGGCGCGACAGCCGATCACCGGCTTGGCGTAGTTCATGGCTTCCAGATAGATCAGACCGAACGACTCGTAGAGTGAAGGCGCCACGAAGAGGTGGCAGCTTTGGTAGAGCGTCTGCAATCTCTCCTCGGAGACTTCTCCCAAGAATTGGACGCTTGCAGCACATTCCGGATAACGTTTTCGGAAATAGGCGGGGTAGCTAAGGCCGGTCTTGCGTTTGAAGCCGTCGGCTTCGCTGTTGTCGGCCCCGGCGATGATAAATTCAACGTGCGGAACTATACGCAGTACCTTTGGAATCGCTTGAAACAGGTCTGCCACCCCTTTACGTTTTTCAAGACGCCCCACATACAGCACAGTAAGTTTTGTTGGCGGCTCATGGAAAGGAAACGGCCGCGTCTCCGATTCTTCGACGGCTTCAATGCCGTAAGGAATCACATCGATTTGCTTCATTTTATCGGTCAGATTATAGACCTGTCGTAGCGCGCGAACCGTCGCATGCGAGTTCGCAACGATGAACTGTGCGTGTCTTAGCAATTCCTCTTCGATCTCTCCGACCAGTCGCAAGTCGTCATCACGTTGATGCTGAAGCTCGGCAATTTGCCGTTGCGCTGTGACAGGGCGCACGACAACCGGGAGCATACCGGAAACAGCCGTGACAAAGCCATCTGTGAGCCAAAGTGGTGTATCTACGATTTGAATATCATCGTTGAGCCGAAGACGATACAGGCGTTCATGGACGGCATGGCTGTAATTTAACAAATGATGAACTTTAGAGAGGCGACGATAGTGCATATAACGATCAAGGCGGTAGGGCACTCGATGCACATAGGCGCCGTCATAAAAACTGACGGTTTCTCGGCTTCCATGGGTGAGCACGTGCACCGTATGACCCAGCTCAAAGAGCCCTTTCGCCAACATATTGGTGCTGCGTCCAACTCCTTCATAGCGTTCCGGTGGATAGTTAAAGCTCAACAAGGCAATGCGCAGGGGTGGCTCCACGAGGCGCACAGAGGGTCGGCGACCGGTGACCGGATCGATTGAGCCTTGTGTACCCGAAGCGTTGTTCAGGAATGGTTGAATTGGGTCGTTTGGTAGAGGATGTGAGTTTTCCACGCTTTTATCTGTTGAAGTTGGTGTTGAAAATGCTTTAGCCGCCCCACTGAGCGCTCCTTTCACCTCAAGAGCGCTTGCTTTGAGGAACTGGCTCAGCGAAATTTTTTTTCGGCGAAAAAGGTCCGCATTCCATACTAAATGGCCGTGAACAAAATAGGCAATGCGGCGCAAAATATCCTTAGAGGGAACGCCAAACGCTCTCCCGTTCCGAATTGAAAAATAGACGGCTGCCTTGGTCTGAATCCACCACCGCCCATTGTAGGTAAACACCTCTCGATTTCGACTCGAAGCCGGGACATGATAGACG
Source organism: Caldilinea sp. (assembly GCA_025055055.1). Lineage (GTDB taxonomy): Bacteria > Chloroflexota > Anaerolineae > Caldilineales > Caldilineaceae > Caldilinea. The sequence goes on from JANWYX010000303.1 coordinate 29,071, forward strand.
GGAGCTTCTTGCACAGGATAAACACCAAAACCGGCGGCGGCCAAACGCAATGCTACATCTGCATCGTCATACACCCATTCGTAAAATTCCTCAAAGCCGCCGATAGCAAGCAATGCGCTGCGGCGATAAGCCATATTGGTACCCATCATCCGCATCGTCCAGAATCGTTCGGCTCCCGTCGTTGGCAATTTGTCGAGCAGTCCGGAGCGGACATCGTATTGTTCCGCCAGCGCAGAAATGATTCCCAGCCTATGTTGGACCGCAGAATGCGCGGGATGGACCAGGTAGACTACGCCACCGGTTGCAGCAATCAGAGGATTGGCGAATATCCGATTCAATTGCAGGAGCCAATTGCGAGAAGGCACGGCATCGTCATCGATATAGGCGACAATCTCGCCGCGCGCAGCCCGCAGGCCAATGTTGCGCGAGACGCTCAAATTGGCCACCGGACAATGAAGGATGCGGAGCCGGCCTTCGTACTCTTTCAAAATATCAAGCGTGTTGTCGTGTGTCGGCCCAACCACAACGATGACCTCAAAATGAGGATAGGACTGATGTTCGAGCGCCTGCAACAAAATTTTTAACGAAGCAGCGCGGTCGGTTGTATTGACAATCACCGAAAATGTATGTTCAACGTTGGGCATGGGAAAGCAATAGCTCGGACAGTCGTCGGCGATACTCTTGCAATGTAATTTGAGTTTCTAGTAAATTCAGTCGATGATCAAGCACGCGGGTGAGGTTCTCTACGTTCTGGACTTGAGCATCTTGTAAGGATCTCAATTGCACAAAGTGATGAAGGTTGGCAAGGCCGAGCAATTGGTATAAAGCGTATTGAATTTTTTTATAGAAGGGGAGAGACGGATTGTTCCACAAGGGTTGATACAACTTTTCGATTTCTCGGCGTTGCGCTGCAAGCGCCCTGAAACTGGCCTGGATTTGCTCATGAATTCGTGCAAGCTCTTGCTGCCATTGCTCAAATTCCAACGTTGAAGAGCCATCCTGGTCTGTTTGGGGCAAGGTCAATTGCTCACTGCGTCGATATGCTGCGCGGTAGATCTCTGCCATGCCTGTTCGCAGCAAACGTTTCAGCGGTGGAGTGAGAGCGCTGTTCCCGTCCACAATCCGTCGCTGGAAAATCTCCTCTAGCTGTTGGCGAATGAATGCCGAAGCCAGGGCGCGGCCGATCGACTCGTGAAAAGAGGGTTCCGCAGCAGCAGCCTTGACCTCCGCCTCGATAAATTCGATCAACTCCGCCTCTGAAAATTGTTTGCAAATGAAGCGATAGCGGGATTGATGTTGATTGGCGGTGTGGCGAATCGGCTCGCGAAGCCATTCCCGGCTGCTGAAAAGATGGCGCCCCCGAGTGCGCACGGAGAGATAGGTTTCGATGCCTCGACGTCGCGCTCGATAGCAATAGTCACTTTCTTCGTAATAGGCGGGATAAAACTCTTCGTCCATGCCACCGATCGTTTCCCAGGTAGCACGACGGATGGCGAAGAGCGCCCCGGTCACGTACTCCGCTACACTGTCGCTCGTCGGCGTTTCGGTGTGATGACGGCCGTAGCCGAAAGGGCGCGTGATAAACGCGCCGGCGTGGTTGATGGCGCCGTTTGCATCTTCGAGCACGGCGCCGACGATGCCAGAATTGGCCTGCTCTCGGAAGGTAGCATGCAACCCATCCAACCAGCCGGGAGCAACCAGACAATCCTGGTTCAACAGCACAAACACGTCGCCGCTGGCAGCCGCCATGCCGACGTTGACGCCGCCGGCGAAGCCGAGATTGACAGGTTGCGAGAGTAGTTTCACCTCTGGGAACTGAGAACGGATGAGCGCTGCGCTGCCATCGATGGAGGCGTTGTCGACGCAAATCACCTCCAGCGCATGCTTGCCCGCGTGCATGAAAACGGCGCGTAAACACTCCGCTAGCACAGCCTCCCCGTTCCAGACCGGGATAATGATGCTGGTTAACATAGCATCAGATTATATCACACAGGAACGCTGGGGAGATTTTCCGAAAACGATCGATTCCATATTGCCCGAAGGGCCGAATGGAGACTGTAAAGCAAAGGCAGAGCTGCAAGCGTCGCCTTTGCCTTACAGTCTCGCATTTATCGTCCGATCAAGGGAGCATAGAGAAAGAGATCGGTGGGAAACGCAGTGGTTTCGGCGGAGAGAATGACATTTCCATTCCCATCTAGCCCGCTGACAAGCACTGTGTAGACTGCATAATTCGTCAGGCCGGTTAAAAGCACGCCATCAGCATCGCTGTTGAGGCGAACAGGCTGATTGCATGCGAAACCATCAGGAGGATTCGCCGAGGGCGGACATCTCACCGTCATCTGATAGCTTGCCATCCCCTTCTGCGTGCGCCAGTGCACCCGGACACTGCCGGGCGCCGTTGCAAAAGCCGTCAGGCGGAAAGGCGCAGCTTCGTAGGCGCCAATGTCGGGAACACCATTGCGTGGACTGTTCTCCACATCTGTCGTTTCGTCGCTCCCTTTTGCCCGATCCACCGCCGGCGATATTGCAGGAATGCGGAATGGATTTTCGCCTGTAGGATCGTTAAGGAACAGCGGATCTTGTAGGATGGAGGTTTCCATGCCGTTGATCGAACCAACCTGAGAGGTGTTGATGTTGCCGGCGTTGCCGAAGAAGAGATTATTGGACAGATTGGCTGTGTTGGAAGGCCTGACATGCAGCGCAGCAAAGCCGGTATCGGCGTGATTGGCGATAATGTTGTAACGGATGTCGGCCGGTTTCGGTCCTCCGACCACTCCGTCACTCATGACCAGGATAGCTGCACCCAGAAGGGGATTGGTTAACATGCGGTTGCCGACGATCGTGTTATGGCGGAGCGTCGCCGTTATACCTTGAAGCCACACGCCGCCGCCTCCGCCGCCCATCGCAGATCCTTGACCTGCCGCAACTTTGTTGAAGGCGATCACTGAATTTTTGACCGTGGCGGTCGGTTCGCCGTAGAGAATATTTTGTAGATATAATCCACCGCCGCCGGCAGGTCCCTGAGCGTTGCTTCCGTTTCCGCCCTGTGAAGTGTTATTGAGAATCTTGCAGCCCTCAACAAAAATTGTGGCATGGATGGTCATGATTGCCCCGCCGCCTGAGATGCCGCCATAGCCGCCGTTCCCACCTTGGACAAGATTGTCCGACAATTTGCATCCTATAATACGGACCGTTGCAGTGTCAGGCACCTTGTCGTTATCGAGATCGGAGCGAGGATGCCCTTCAACCATAATTGCGCCTCCGTATGCGCTGCCGGCATGCACCTGGGCGTTGGCGCCAAAGCTGCGGTTGCGTTGTATGGTCAGGTTATGCAAAGTCACGTCTGCATAACCTGCAATGGTGAGGGCGCCGAAGGCGTCAGCCGTCTGCCCATCACTGGTGCGGCCATCTGCTGATGGAGTGTTGCTTGCCTGTGAGATGTTTTCGTAAAATTCGAGGTCAAAGCCGTCCACCTCTGAAAGAAGGACAAACATTCCGCTGCCTAGCGCGTATCCGCTGCGTATGCGTCCAGGTCCGCTTTCTGAACGATTAGAAACAAAGACCAGATGCTCAAGTCTTGCACGCGCCATCGTTTTTCGTATTGCCAATCCACCCCCGGCAGCGCTCCCGCCATATTCGTTCTGCTCACCGCCCCCTCTGGCAACGTTGTTTTCAAAGCGTATATAGCGTAGCATGACAGTTGCATAGTCGGCGAACATACCGCCCCCGTACGCAAACGTCTGTTCGTCTCCTCCTCGAGACCCTCCCCGAACGTACCCGCGACGGATGGTGAAGCCTTCCATCTCGACGCCAGCCGCAAACTGAGGATTTTGCGGCTCAGTTCCCTGTACCCAGACCCCGCGCACCCGATTTTCGCCGTCGATCACGGTCAGGTTGGCAGCGGGGTTCGCTAAGGACCAGTCGCCGTTGGCGTATCCTCCACGCAACTTCACCTGTTTGTTGACAATACATACGACCGCCTTTTGCCCGCCTAAATAACGTTCACAGGGATTATCCACGCCGGTGTGGGTGTAGATGCCGGCGGCAACCAGAATGGTGTCGCCGCTACTGGCCTGGTTGACAGCATGTTGCAAGGTGCGGCAGGGCGTCATCGGGTTTAAGCAGTTATTGCTGCTGTCGTTGCCCGTTTGCGCGTCTACATAGAGCACTTTGGCGTGCGGTTCGTAACCCGGTTGTGCATAGGAAGAGATGGGCGCAAGAGCCAAAGCAATGGCAAATGTGCAGAATGCAGCGACGCTCTTCTTAGGAAATGATAATGATACTGTCATGTCACTCTCCATTCACATGCAGCCGCACTCCAGGATATTGCAACTTGCTCGTAAAGTCCTGGGTCGGCTGGCTGAATTCCTCATTCAAATGTTTGACCGATTCGGCAAGAGGTGGGCTTATTGGCGTCAGCCTCGGCTCATGGCAAGCTGTTGTGGTCTTGCTGTGCGCCAGGCGCAAGATGATGGGAGGAAAACTGCATTACGCAATTTGAAAAATCGACTGCGGTTGCTGCGTGGCGACCACCAGCAGGCGCGTCTCGCCGAGGTAGCGAGGTTGTGAGAAGAATTGGAACCCCGCCGTGCGCAGCATGCCGAGCACGCACGCCTCGTCTGGAACCCACCAGTTTGAACTATCGCCGTTTAACTCATCCTTTTCGATAAATTTCATGAAGCCTGAGGAACAGGGCGTGACGACCGTGCGCCCAGATAGCCCTTGACGCACGTGGACGATGTTCCTGTGAGCAGGTGAAATCACTTCCGTCTCGACAACAATGGCGTCATTGCACAGGCCGGCCACCTGCTCCAGCACGCCGAGCGGATTTTTTAAATGGTATAAGATGCCGGTGAAGAGCACAACGTCGAAGCGTTGCCCCAGCGTGTGGAGTTGAACCCGGTCAATGTTGGCCTGCCGATAGTCTATGTCGAG
>JANWYX010000247.1 GCA_025055055.1 Caldilinea sp.
TGCCGGGGAGCCTACGCACCTCTCGAATTTCGCGAGGGTTTGGCGAGTCATGCCCGGAGATTGACAGCGGTTGCCCCCTGTGCTACTGTTTCCCGGACATGTTATTCGGCGCATCTGTTGAGGTACAACAGCAAAGCTCAAGGTGGTTGTGTATGCGAGAGAATCGATTGCGCATGCTCTGGTCACGAGGAGAGGCGGCGCTCTGTGGCTGGCTTACGATCCCCAGCACCTTTTCAACGGAGATTATGGCGCAGGCAGGCTTCGATTGCCTGACGATCGATCTGCAGCATGGCTTGATCGATTACCAGACGGCCGTGACGATGTTGCAGACCATTTCTACGACGAGTGTGACCCCGCTGGCGCGCGTGCCTTGGAATGAGCCGGGCGTCATTATGAAGTTGCTCGATGCAGGGTGCTACGGGATCATATGTCCGATGATCAACAACGCAGAGGAGGCGGCTTTGTTCGCAGGCGCGTGCCGGTACCCGCCCGCGGGGTTTCGCAGCTACGGCCCCAAACGCGCCATGCTCTACGCCGGCGACGACTATCCGGAGGCCGCCAACAACACAATTATGGCGATCGCCATGGTTGAAACTGCCGAAGGGCTGGCGAACGTCGACGCCATTGCGGCCACGCCGGGCATCGACGCACTTTACATCGGCCCTGCCGATCTCAGCCTGGCGCTCGGCCGTGCACAGCGCACCGATCAGACCGACCCTGTGCTGGTGGAGGCGCTGGAGACGATCCTGGCAGCGGCAAAGCGTCACGGCAAAGTGGCAGGATTACACACCGCTACGCCCGCCTATGCTGCAAGCATGATGGAAAAGGGTTTTCAACTGGTGACCGTCTCCACCGACGCCGGACTGTTGGAGGCGGAGGCGAAGCGCGTCGTGGGCGCAGTGCGCGGCGAACGGAAAACAGAACAGGTTCAGGGGCCGTATTGACGCATGCAGCTCGGCTTCCGGTTGATGTGAAAGGCTTGTCGCCATCTTACAATTCCAAGAAGCTCCAGAGCTTCCCGGAAGATGCCTGCTGCCCCTAGAGGTCGCTTGTTTAGCGAGGGATCAGCAACCGCTGTCCGACGACAATTGTGTTGGGATCGCGCAGATCGTTGGCCGCCATGATCGTTTCTATGCTTACGCCGTAGCTTTGGGCGATGCCGGAAAGGCTCTCGCCGGGTTGCACGGTGTGCCAGACTCCTCGTCTTTCCATCACCTGACGCGGGGTGACGCCGGGGATAACCAGACGTTGCCCCACCCGCAGCAGATTCGGATTGGCGATGGCGTTGGCGGCGGCGATCTCCGAAGCGGAGACGCCGTAGTCAAGCGCAATGCTGTTCAGCGTTTCGTTGGGCTGTACAACGTGGGTCACAATCTCCTGGTCGCTCGTTGTTGCGCTGCTGCTCTCTGCGGTGGATGCAGCGCCTCCTTCCGCTGCGGGAGATGGAGCAACCCCCGGGATCAGCAGCGCTTTTCCGACAGGCAGATTGTCTCGATCGAGAATAGCGTTCACTTCGGCCAGGACATTCACATTCACCCCATATTGCATGGCGATGCCGAACAGCGTCTCGCCGGGCTGAACAATGTGGCGGAAAGGCTCCGGCGTCGGCGTCGGCTCTCCCTCGGGAATGCGTAAAACCTGACCTGCGAAAATGTTGTCGTCGACAAGATTGTTCAGCTCGCGCACTTGTTGCGGAGAGATGTTGAAACGTCTGGCGATGGCAGAAAGCGTGTCGCCGGCCTGCACCGTGTACTGGAAAATTGCGCGCGTAGCCGTGGGTTCGGGCGTCGGCGTGCTGGTTTCGCGTGCAGGCGTCAAGGTGGAAGCCGCCTGAGCATCCAGCACTTCGACCACCGGTTCGGCGCCGCCCTGCGCTTCCATTACACCTGTTGCAGTGGGGGTCGGCGTTGGGCGTTCGCGCGTGCAGGCGGCCAACAGAACGAACGTAAGGAGCAAAAGGCCAAGAAGTAGATGTCGAGCGTGCACGGCTGTACCTCCCCCGGTGATCTCGAAACCAAAACCGCAACAATTATAGCAATTGGGCGGCTATTTCACAACCGCATGCGCGAGGAGTCCATTGACTGTAGAGTAAACTGTTTGCTGTGGCGTCCGGATCAGCGCAGCGTCTGATAGGCGGTTGCGATTGCCAGGACAAGAAACAGCAGCCCGCCCAGGCTGAAGAATGAAAAAAAGCTGCCGAAGAACAAACCGGTGAGCAGGCCGCTGAGAACCAAGCCCACGACGATGCCGGCCAGCGTAAAATGGCGGATGTAGCGTCCGCGACGACGGCCGACCGCTTTGCGGATAATCTGGGCGAGTGAAGCGCCTGCGCCCGAACCGATCAGAATGGCCAGGATCCACCCGAAAAAACCGGTGAGACGAAAAAGCCAGGCCACAAACGGCCAGGCGATCAGCGTCACGCCGGCGGCTACGGCGAACGCAATCAAGTTGTCCGCCGTGACGGCGTTGTAGAAGACGTTCTGCTGTTCGCGAATGCATTCCTTGCAGCGATAGCCCACCTCCGTAAGCACGGCGCATTTCAGGCAGATCGGTTTACCGCATTTGTTGCAGCGCAGATAGGTCTCTGTGTCCGGATGGTTGGCGCAATACATCGCTGCTGCAACATCGGCAGGCTCATGCGTCGCCGGGTTCGACTGAGACGTAGTCATGCTTCGCTTCCTTCGGTGTCAGATCGTCCACTGCATTTTTTCCATCAACGTCTGATAGAAATAGTTGCGCTCTCGCACGCGCACGAAGCGGGCCAGATGGGGGCTGCCGACAACCACAACCTGATCGCCTTCCTGCACCTCTACGACCACCTGGCCGTCCACAGTCACCATTGGAGGATAATCGCTGGTGGCGTGCAGGCGGATGGTCGCCCCTTCCGACAGGATGACAGCGCGGTCCATGCTCAGGTGTGGAGCGATGGGAATCAACAAAATGTTGCGGAGTTCCGGAGGCATAATCGGCCCGCCGACCGCCAGTGCGTAGCCCGTGCTGCCCGTTGCCGTGCTCACAATCAAACCATCGCAGGTGTACGTTGTCAGGTATCCGTCATCCAGTTCGGCGCTGATGCGCACCACGCGCGCCAGGTTGCCGCGGCTCAGCACAACGTCGTTGAGCGCATCATATGTGCAGACCACTTCCCTGGCGCCGCTGCGGGGGTTCAGCCGCTCGAGATGCATGCGCACCATCAGGCGCTCTTCGATCCAGTACTGGCCGTTCAGGATTGCCCTCAGCGGCGTTTCCCAGTCGTGAGGTTGAACTTCCGCCAGAAAGCCGAGCCGTCCCATTTTGACGCCGAGCATCGGCACCGCGTAGCGTGCGCCCATGCGTGCGGCGCGCAGCAGCGTGCCGTCGCCGCCCAGGGTGATCAGGAGATCGACGCTGGGGAGATGGGCGGCGGTCACTTCCAGCTCCCAGGCGGATTCGCGCCAGATGTCGGGGACGCCCGCCGAGCGCAAGAAGTCGCTGATCTGCTCCGCCAGCACGAAGGATTCCGGCTTTTTAGGATGATGAAGAATGCCTACGTGTGTGAACCCTGCGCCGTTTTGTTGGCCCATGTCCGCCCTGTTCCTCTGCGTCGCCATGGATGACCGACCTTGATTTCCATCGTGCATTGTAATCACCCGTTCTATTCACAGGCGCTTTTGCGTCGCGCACAGGTGGGCTCGAGAGCAAAGGATGTGTGCGCTTGGCTTTCGCATTTCACATGCAAAACCTTATCACGAAGTCGTCCGCGCGACGAAACTGAGGTATGATTGTGTGCATGAGTCGAGTGCTGATTATTTCCGATATTCACGCCAATCTTGCGGCGCTGGAAACGGTTCTCAACGACGCCGAAGGACGGTACGATACGGTGTGGTGCTTGGGCGACCTTGTCGGCTATGGGCCGAGGCCCAACGAGTGCATCGAGATCGTGCGCGAGCGCGCAGAACTGTGTGTGATGGGCAATCATGATTGGGCTGTGTTGGATAAGCCGGGCGTCAACGTCGAGGACTTCAATCCACAGGCGCGGCATGCCGTGTTGTGGACGCGCGAACAGCTGAGCGAGGAGAATCGGCGCTATCTGGAGCAACTCCCCTGCACGCCGGTGCACCCGCCGAAGACGTCGGAGATTTTGGTGACGCACGCCAGCCCGCGCGAACCGGTTTGGGAGTACATCCTGACGCCTTCGATTGCGCTCGAAAACTTCGCTATGTTCGAGGATCTGCTCTGTCTGGTCGGTCACACCCACAAGCCGGCCGTTTACCGCTGGCGTTTCTTTGAATCGCTGGCCGAGAGCGGGGACGATCACGAGATGCCGGGTCACGAGATGCTGGGGATGGCGACGGTCGACTACCTACAGTTGCCTGCCCAGATGACGGTGCGTCTTGAGCTTTCGCCTACGCAGCGGCTGATCGTCAATCCGGGCAGCGTTGGTCAGCCGCGCGACAACGACCCGCGCGCCGCCTATGCGATTCTCGACCTGGAAACCATGACGTTCATCCACTATCGCGTATCTTATCCCGTCGAGCTGACGCAGAGCCAAATGCGCGAAGCCAGGTTGCCCAAACGGCTGATCGATCGCCTCAGCTTTGGCTGGTGAGCCGTCAGCCATTTCGCTGAATTCGCTCCTCCAACACTTCCGGCTCGATCCGATTGTACATCTCGAACCAGTCCGGCAAATCTTTGGCGCGGTTGACGGCCGCCTGCCTTTCTGAGCGCAGCCGATAGTTTTCCATGCGTTTCAAAATTTCCTGCGCCACCATGCGCGGATTGGGAACACCGATAAAATCGAAGGAGCCTCCTTCGGCCGCCGTCTGACAGCGCACGTCGCCGTAATTGAAGAGCCAGTGCAGCGGCGACGGGATCGCCATGGTGACGTTCTGGATGCGTCCTAAATTGGCGGTCTTGCGGTCTTCGGACAGGCCGAGCGGCATTCGGTCCACGTGTACAATTTCCTCGTCGCTCACCTCGTAGGTGTCGTTGCGCCAGTCGGCGATCACCCAGATCAGATTGCCCAGCGCAATCAGCATGGCAATCACGCCTAGGACGGTCAGCAGATTGAGAAACGGCAACGCTTCTTCGGACGCTCCCCACATTTCCGACAGCGTGGGCAGCACGGCGAAGAGCATCATGAACAAGAGGACGAGCAGGGGAAACCACAGCCGTGGCACAAGCACGAGCCAGTGTTTGCGCCAGACAACTTGGCCTTCCGGAGGACGACGCGGCCGCAGCTTCAGACGGCCTAACAGCTGTTTCCACAGACTTGGCTTTTGCGAAACGGGCGCGCCTCCTCGATAAACTCGACTTGGAATCTCGACGGCCAGCCCTAGTCGAGCCTCCAGGGCGCGCTGAATGCTAGATCTGCTTGCAGCTTCTGCATGGCGCAGACGCGAGCGGCGTCTGCTTTCGATCTCTGTGCGCAGAGCGTCGAAATCCTTGGCATAATCAAAGCGGATCACGCCGACCGTCGCTGCCGTCTCCACGGTGATGGCGCCGTAATTGAGCAATTTGCCCAACAGGGTGCGATGCTGATTGACATTTTGAATCTGCTCCAGTGGCGCTTCGTTGCGAATTTCTGTAATGAAAAGCACCTTCTCTTGATGAATCACGCGCAGGTCCGTGATGATCAGCCAGTCGTTCCAATAGTCGATGGTGCCCCAAATCAAAGCTGCGACGTCGAGAGCGAGCACGAGGATCGTCGCCGCGCGAAGCAAGATTTCCATGCCGGGCGCAAACTCCGCCGTCCAACCCGACAACCAATACAATGCAAGCGTGCCAAAGAAGAGCAGGATCGCCGGCAGGTTCTTGATAAAAAATGCAATCCAGTGGCGACGCACGCGCATCGCCACGTTCTCGCCCGGTTCCAGCCAGTCATATCGAATGTGTTTTGATTTCTTGTCACGCGCAGCCACTACGCCCGTGTCTTCTATTTTTAAGCGCGGCCGCAGGTCGGCCCCTAATCGTTTCGACACGGCCTCCAAATCGCGCCAATGAAAACGCAACCACTCGCTGCCGGCCTGCGCCTCCACCGTTGACTCCTGTGGCACCTGACCTAACAGCGCCTGTTCGGCGAAATAGGTCGGGCCGATCGCCATGGCGCTGCTGATCAGACGACCCTTGGCGTCGAGCGCGCGGACGGCGGCGCGGCCCTCCATCAGCACCCACAGACTGTCGGCGGCTTCCCCTTGATGAATCAGGAGGCGCACGTGGGGCAGATAAAAGTGATTGACGTAGCCGGCAATCGCCCGTCGCTCCTCGGCGTTCAACCGGGCAAAGATAGAGAGTTGGTCGATCATCTGTTCGCGAAGACCGATATCTTCGCGCATGACTTTCTCCGGATCCAGGCCGGTGATGCTTTTGAAGCTGTGGTAGGGAATACAGTAGAGCTGGGTGTTTGTCTGGGAAGTTGCATCGTGCAGCATGTAACGGTCGATGCTGCCCATGCCGATGAAGCCGGCGGCGTATTGCGCCGCTCCGAACATGGCGCCGTTGCCCAACAGGTGCGTCTCTTCAAGATGACCGGCCAATTCAAGTTGAACCTGCCCCTGATGGATCAAGTAAACGTGTTCCGACAGATCGCCGTGTTGATAGATCGTCTGTCCGGGCTGATAGTTCTTGAGCGTCGTTTCATCGGCCAGAAAACCGCTGACGATCGGATGAAGTGCAGGCGACAGCGCCAGCCTACGCATGAAAGGAAACGTGCTCAGACGATCCGCCACCGCTTTGGGAAAGAGACGATCGCGAAGTTTGGGAAAATGGTAAATCAGGCGGCTGAACGCCCGCGCATCGATGGCGAGCAGCTCACAGGCGTCTTCGCTTCTGGCAGAGGTGACGTAAGCGCCGCCGAACAGAAACTCCAGATGCCCCAGCAGCTTTCCCTCGCTCACCGTGCGTGCAATCAACCTGCTCTTTTGGCCCTGGATGGTCTCTTCGCGATACTGGTTGATGCGTCCGGACGCCAGGATGTACACGGCCGTGACCGGCTTGTCCTGGCGATAGAGCATTTTGAACGGAGGAAGATATAGACGGTGGATGGCGCCGAGCAAAATCGGCTCCCAAACGGTTCGGTCTACTTCTGCGAGGAAATTCAACTGCAGCGCTCGAATCTGTGATCTATCGAGCGGCGTTGCATCGAAAACGGCGGCGTCGCTCATAGCAATTCTTTCACCCGCTCTGCCACTTTCCGGGTGACGCCCGGCACTGCCATCAGCTCCTCAATCGACGCCCTGCGCACGCGCTCGATGTCGCCTCCGAAGTGCTGCAGGATCGCCTTGCGTCGTTTGGGGCCGACGCCGGGGATGTCGTCTAGACGGGAGTGCGTCTGCTCTTTGCTGCGCAGGTTGCGATGGTAGGCGACCCCAAAGCGATGCGCCTCGTCGCGGATGCGCTGGACGAGATGGAGGGCGGCGCTGCCGCGGCGGAGCCACAGAGGATCGGGTGCGTTGGGGCGATAGATCTCTTCCTCGCGTTTGGCCAGGCCGATCACCGCAATCTGATCGAGCAGGCCGAATTCCTGCAGCACTTCCACTGCCACGTTCAGTTGTCCTTTTCCGCCGTCGATGATGACAAGGTCGGGCAGGATGCGCCATGTCTCCTCGTCGTTGCGGCTACGTTGCTCGGCGCCCGCCTGCGCTGAACCGGATCGTTCCGCGCCGTCCTCTCTGGCCGTTGCGACCAGCCGGCGGAAGCGGCGCCGCAGCATCTCGCGCATGCTGGCGAAGTCGTCCGGCGCGCCCTGGCTGCCCTTGCCCTGAATTTTGAAGCGTTTGTAGGCGCTCTTCAACGGCGCGCCTTTGGCGAAGACCACCATCGAGCCGACGGTGTTGGTTCCTTGCAGCGTGCTGATGTCGTAGCATTCGATGCGCATCGGCGCTTTCTCTAAATGCAGCGCCGCCTGCAGCTCGGCGAGCGCCTCGGTTTGGCGATGTGTATCGGCGGCGCGCGTCGCCTGCTGCACGCGCAGAAACTCGGCGGCGTTTTCGTGCGCAAGCTGCATTACGGCGGCTTTGTCGCCTCGTTTTGGCACGCGCAGCTCGACTTTGCCGCCGCGGTGTTCGCTCAGCCATTGCATCAACAGGTCGGCGTTGCGCGGCATCGCCTGCACCAAAATCAAGGGCGGGATAAAGGCCGCCTGGTCATAGAACTGCTGGAGAAAGGCGGCGATCACCGTCTCCATCTGGGCGGCGCCGATCAGGTCTTGCTCCGCCACGTCGGCGTTCTGCTCCTGAATCCGGAAGACTTCTGCGCCTTCAAGCATGAAGCTATCGCGTCCGACCAACCGGCCATGACGCACCATGAAAACCTGCACTGCGGTGTCGCCTGTGCGCTCGTCCTGGGCCACGGCAACGTAGTCCAGGTCCTCCATTGCGCCGGTGACGATCTTCTGCTGTTCGGCGATGCGCTGCGCCGATTGCAGCCGGTCGCGATAGAGCGCCGCCAATTCAAATTGTAAATTCTCCGCCGCCCGCTCCATCTGCTCCTGGAGCTGACAAAGAACGCGGTCGCCGTCGCCTTCCAGAAAATCCATCAACTGCCGGATCGTCTCGCGATATTCCTCGCGCGTTTGTGCGCCGATGCACGGGCCACCGCACAGCTTGATGTGATAATAGAGACAGGGGCGCGCATCGGTGCCGGTGATGGTGCGGTCGCAGTCCAGGTAGGGGAAGACGCGGCGCAGGGCATCAAGCGTTTCATAACAGGCGCGCGCGCTGGTGTACGGACCAAAGTAACGCGCGCCATCGTTCCGCATGCGACGCACCACCTGAATTTTTGGGAAATCGTCCTGCCAGTTGACCTTGATGTATGGAAAGGTTTTGTCGTCTTTGAGGCGGACGTTGTAGCGCGGCTGATGGCGTTTGATGAGCTCATTTTCGAGCACCAGCGCCTCCAGCTCTGTATTGGTCACCCACCAGGAAATGTCGGCGATTTCCGAAACGAGCGCACGCGTGCGAGGGCTGTGGTTGGCAGACGCATGAAAATAGCTGCGCACGCGGTGGCGTAGAACCACTGCTTTGCCGACGTAGAGGACGCGACCGTGCGCGTCCAGCATCAAGTAGCAGCCCGGCGAGGTGGGCAGACTTTCCAATTTCTGAACAACTTTCTCAGGAATACGGTAATGCATGGTTCCCAATTTTACCATAAGGCCAATATGGGCCGAAGATCATTGCACCGATCTCTTCTCGCAAAATTGACCGCACTCCTGCCGTCCGTTATAATCGGGAATGCGCTATTTTCGGGCGTCGTTTTTGCCATGCAAGGAAGACCGTCATGGGCAAGGAGGAGTTAAACGAAAATCCACTGGATGAATACGCCGCCAAGGCCAGTCGGCAGCTTTTGGGTCAAAGCGCCGATGTGAGCCACTCAAACGTTGAGCGCGTGGAGAGTGGTCAGGTTTCTCTGCGCGATTCATTCGCCCGACATGTGCAGGCGGCTGCGATTTACATGGAAGACGCCGCTGCCGGCGTGCTCAAAGCAGGCTCTTTGGAGGCCAAGGATGCGGCTATCGGTGCTGTATTTGCGGAGTCTGTGCAGGCCACAACATTGCATACAGGCGTGCTGGCGGCGAAAGCGGTGGAGGGCCGGGAAGTTCGTACCGGTCTGCTCTTCGCCATCAATATCCGTGGGGATGTGTATAGCGCCCTTTCACCGGTCGCCGGCCTGGCGATCGGTGCCGGCTTCGCAGTCGGCTTTTTCTTGATGCGGTTCGCCTGGAAAATGGCGCAGCGCCGTCTATCGCCAGTTGAATAAAGATTGTGATCAGGAGTCTTTCACCATGTCGAACTTGAACTTGAGCGCCGAACCGAGAACGGTTTTCGGCCGGAAAACCAATCAATTGCGCCGCCAGGGATGGGTACCGGTGGTCGTGTATGGAACCGTCGCTGAGCCGCTAAGTCTGCAGGTGACAGCTCGCGACCTGGAGCGTACGCTTCAGGCCGGCGGGGCCTCCCAGGTGGTCACGCTCTCCGTTACCGGGGGCGGCGTTCACAATATTTTGATCAAAGAGGTGCAGCGTGAACCGGTGAGCCATGCGCTGTTGCACGCCGATTTCTATGCGGTGAACATGAACAAGAAGCAGCGCGTAGCAGTGCCGGTGGTCGCCGTGGGCAAACCCTCCGGGATGGCGGCCGGGTTGATATTCTTCCAGGCGCATGAGATCGTGCATATCGAAGCGTTGCCCGCCGACATCCCTGCCGAGATCGAAGTGGACGTGACGCCATTGACGCTGGAGCATCCGATTCACGTGCGAGACCTACCGCCGGTCCAAGGCGTCACCTATCTCGATGACCCGGATGAGGTTATCTTTTCGCTGATGATGACGCGCGCCGCCGAGGCCGAATTGGCGGAAGCCGAGGCGGCAGGGGCAGAGCCTGAGGTTGTCAAGAAGGGCAAGCAGGCCGAAGGGGAAGAATCGGAATAATAGCGATCCCAAAGAAAGACCTTGGAAGAAAGACCTTGGGGGCCTGAGGTGGGCGGAGGAGCTGCGTCGCTTCAGGCCCTTTTCATTTTAGGAATTACTCGGTTAGGTGAACTTTTTTCTCGTGAGGTGTGACCTTCTGGAGAGATGAATGAAATTGAATAAATGAGCGTAGCTCGTAGCTGCGCTTCCTTGGATTCCGCAAGATCTAGCGGTCTACCGAGAACGTGCGGTTGGAACCCGCACCTACCATCACCCCGACTGTTGGCTCAATCCGCTCGATCGATTACCAGATTCAACTGCGTAACTTCATTTTTTACTGTGTGCCTACTGAAGTCACTCCGCCATTTCAAACGGAGGCTCCTCGAGAAACTGCATCGGATCGACAGCGACGCCGTCGATCCGCAGCTCCCAGTGTAGATGAGAGCCGGTGCTTAGGCCGGTGTTACCGACCAGCCCCAGGACGTCCCCCGTCTCCACCCGCATGCCGGGCGCCACTTTGATCTCGCTCATATGCCAGTAGCCGGTGAAGACGCCGCCGCCGTGATCGAGGATGACGGCGTTGCCGCGCACGGCGAGCGGCTCCGCCAGCACGACGATGCCGGGCGCCGGCGCAAAGATCAACGCCCCTTCTGGCGCGCCGAAGTCCTGTCCGGCGTGAAAATTGCCGATGTCGGCGACAGAGTAGGTGCGTCGCTGACCGAACGGGCTGGTGGTTGGATAGTCGGCGCTGATGGGGCGGCGGAAGCGCTCGCGCCAGAGCAGGAAAGGCGTGTATTGCGACCACACTGCAACGACGCGCTCCCGCTCGGCGGCTACGACGTCGGATGTGAGGACATCCGCCTTCTCCTGCGTCACAACGATCTCCTGGTAGCCATACGGGCCGGCGACGACGTTCACCGGGAATGTGCGTTTCAGATCGACGCCGCGCGCTGTGGTGTAGCCAACCTCGAGTGTATACACGCCAGGCTCCTGCAGCGCGTTGACCGGGACAAACGCAAATTGTACAAGCCCCTGCGCATCCAAGATGTTGAAGTGCAACGGCTGATCGCTTAAGCGGCCAAATAAAGCCACCGGACGGCTGGTCGTGACGTAGAGACGGCCTGTGCGTCCCTGCACAATGGAATCGGGTGCGTCGATCGTGAGAATGGCGCCGAAGTTCAAGCGGGGTGGCGGCGCCGCACGCGTGGGCACAAGCACCGGCTGACCGGGAAAGAGTCGATGCGTCGTCGTTGTAGCGTTCAGTTCGGCGATGAGCGCCGGGTCTTCACCGTAGCGGGCCGCAAGCACGGCGATGTCATCGCCGGCCTGCGCGCGCACGACCGCGGTCGGAATTCCGGTCACCGTCTCCGGCGCCGACACAGAGCCATCGGCGCCGGGGATGAGCAGCACTTGACCGACCCGGATGCGATTGGGATCCTCGATGCCGTTGGCGGCGACGAGCGCCTCGACGGTGACGCCAAAGCGCACGGCAATGGCACCGAGCGTATCGCCCGGGGCCACAGTGTAAACGCCGTCTTGTTGTGCGCGCAGCGACTGCGACCAACACAATGCTAAAAAGACGGCGACAAAAAGCGCGCTGCGAATCGCCGGCTTACTCAGGCGCTCCATAGACGCTTGGCTTTAGTACACCGATGTAGGGCAGGTTGCGATAGATTTCGTTATAGTCCAGCCCATAGCCGACGACGAACTCATTCGGGATCGAAAACCCTACCCAATCGACGTGGATATCGACCTCCCGACGCTCCGGCTTGTCGAGCAGCGTCATGATGCGCAGCGAAGCGGGGCGTCGCTCCTGCAGGATGCGCGCCAGATAGTTCAACGTGTGCCCGCTGTCGATAATGTCTTCCACGATGATGACGTTGCGGCCTTCGATCGAGGTGTTCAAATCTTTCAAGATGCGCACGACGCCGCTGCTGCTCACGCCCGTCCCATAGCTGCTGGTCGCCATGAAGTCGATCTCATGGGGAATGGTGATGGCCCGGATCAGGTCCGCCATGAAAATGATGCTGCCTTTGAGCACCGAGACAAGCAGCAGATCTTTGTGCGCATATTCTCGATTGATGATCTCCCCCAGCTCGCGCACGCGTTGACGCAACGAGAGCTCGTCCACCAACACTTTGGCGATGTCCTGATGAAGGCTGACTTTTTCGAACACTGGACGATGAAATGAGGCGCTCATATTCCGTTCCGGCTCCTGTCCGGTTTGCTCAAAATGCTTATGGGTTCGTCGCCTGCACCTGGCGCAACAGAACAGGCCGCCCGTCGACGGTGATGGTAAAGGTCGGCGAAACGGCGTCCGTGTTTCCGCCTGGGCCGCTTTGCCCCGCAGGCGACGCAGTTGCGCTTGCGAAAACGGCGACGTCCTCGAGCGGGCCGAGCGCTTCCACCAACCCGCCGAAGACCCACGCCTCTCCCGATGAAGTCTTGACCCGCCACCAGGTCGAATCGGCCGAGCGGCCGATGATGGGGAGCCGGGCACCTTCAACCACGCGCCCCAACAGCGTAGAGGAGACGTCGGGGCCTGCGCGCAGGTTCAACACCGGCGTTCGCACTACGACCGTCGGCGTCTCGACTGTGGCTACGGATTCAACGAAGGTCGCAGCGGACGTTTGATCTTGCACGGTCGGCTGCTGTACGGGGACGCCGGCCTTAAACCGACTGCTCCACGTCGCCGTCAAACCCAAGAACAGGTCGCCGAAGGCAACACTCGGTTCGATGTAGCTTCCTTCCGGCCATTCGTTGAAGCTGTTGATCACCACCCAGCGTGGGTTGCTGTCGATGGCCGCCTGCCATGAGCGCTCGTAATAGGCGCCGCCCTCTCGGTCTCTGGCAAAGCCTGCGCCCGGCCGAATCTTGACGTCGTTGTAGCCGGGCATGACCGTCGCCACCCAAAAGCGATCTGCACCGACGCTTGTGCGCATCGATTCCACGCGGCCGGCAAATTGGCGATTGGTTGCCGTCAGGTCGGCGGGCGGGTTCCATGTGTTGCTGTACAGGTGATGGCCGTCGAATACGGAGAGATATGAGACGTCCACCCCCTCGCCGACCCAGATGGCGGCGCGGCCCGGGTCGACCTGATTGCGAATGGTCGCCCAGGTTTCGACCCCGTACAGGGAAGGGCGCCAGAAGAAGATCACAGGCCGTCCGTCCACGCGCAGATAGGCAGGGTGGTTGCTGTGCACGTCGAGCAGATGACGAAGCGCAGCGCTGACGGCGCCGACGCCGCCGAGGAAAGGAGAATCCGTCTCAAAGAGCACGGCGATCTTGAAGCCACGTGCCGCCGCTTCCTCCAGCAGCGCTGTAAGATTGGGTTCCGTCTGATTGTCGGCGCCTGTAGGGCCGTACCAGGCCACGACAAAGGCGTCGACACCGGCGCGCTGCGCCTGGTCGATGTGGCGCCCCATCGCGCTGCGGTCCCGGCTGATGTATGGCTCGGCGGGGAGGTCGCTTAGCTTGTCGTATGTCCAGGTGGATTCATCAAACCAGGTGTAGTAGAAGGCCAATACTAGGCGCTCGGCCCCGCTTTGCGCCGGAGGACGTTCGGCAGGCGCTGCGCTCGCCGCTTTGGGCGAGTGCAGCAGCATGCCCAACACTGCCACGAGCGCCAGAAGCAACAGGGAAATCAATATCCTCCACCCCAGGCCCAACGAATAAGAGGTTTGTTCGCTCACGGCCGATGGATTAGCCTCAAGAAGCATTGGCTTTTCTGAAAATTTCATACTCACAACATTCGATCCTATCACGTGCGTTTTGTGGGGACAAAACCGGAGGTTTGTGACTTTGTCGCTTTATGTGTCCGGCGGAACGGGTGCCAGCTTCATGGCGGGCAGCGCCAACAGTTCGCTCAGCATCATCGCAGTTGCGCCCCAGACTGCGTGTTCCCCGAGCGCAAAATAAGGCACCTCGATCTGACGCCCCCGCAACATCCAGGGTTCCACGCGGCGCGTCTCCGGCTTCAGCAGAAGAAGGATCGGCGCCTCGATCAGCGCTGCCACTTCGTAGGGATCGATGTGGAATGCAGGGCGATAATCGATCCAGGCGATCGTTGGAAGCACAATAAAGTTGCTGGCGCCTACGTACAGTGGGGTGAGATGGCCGAGCACCGTGTACTGGCTGGGGTGAACGCCGATCTCCTCGTAGGTTTCCCGTAGGGCAGTCGCCGTCAAATCGTCGTCGGACGGCTCGTAGCCGCCTCCCGGCAGGCTGATCTGGCCGCTGTGCACTCCAGGGTAATTGGGGCGCAAGATCAGTGGCAGGAAGATCTGCCCTTCATGCGGATAGAGCAAGATCAACACGCCGCCCTGGCGCGCGTCCGGCCGCGGCTCATCCCCCATCTCTGCGCCGGGACGGGGGCGTGGCGCCATTTCATACTGGGCGGCGCGCCCCGGCAACGGCCCACATAGGTCTTGACGCAACTGACGTAGGAAAGGTTCGTAAGTTTCACGCATGGGCCTCTTGCGACGCACACGCCGCCCGCACAATTAAGCCTTTCAGGTATTCTCCCTCCGGGAAAGTAAGCGCCACCGGATGGTCGGCGCTCTGTCGCAACATTTCCAGGATCTGCACATCCCGTCCGGCGTCGATGGCTGCGCCGAAGACGACTTTCTGAAAGAGGTCTGCGCCGACCAGACCGCTGCAACTGAAGGTGACCAGCACGCCGCCGGGCGACAACAGCCCCAGCGCCAGTCGGTTGATCTCTTTGTAACCGCGCAGCGCGCGTTCCATCGCCGCCTGATTGTGGGCAAACTTCGGTGGGTCTAGAATGACGACGTCGTAACGACGCTCCGGATCGGCTTGCCAATCGCGCAGCACCTGGAAAACATCGCCCGCAATATGTTCCGCCTGACGGTCGGGATCGAAGCCGTTGCGACGTAGGTTGGCTTCGGCCAGCTCCAGCGCAGGCACGCTGCTGTCGATGTTGACGACGTGCACGGCACCGCTGCGCAGGGCATGCAGGCCGAATGCACCCGTGTAGCTGAAGGCGTTGAGCACGCGTTTACCTGCACAGTAGGCGGCTGCACGGCGTCGGTTGGCGCGCTGATCGCTGTAGAAGCCGGTCTTCTGGCCGTGCAACAGATTGACGAGAAAGATCAGACCATCCTCGACGACTTCAACCACTTCAGGCGGCGGCTCCCCTGCCAGGGGACCGCTCGCCGCAGGCAATCCTTCCAACCGACGGACCGCCATGTCGCTGCGCTCGACGACGCCTCGACAGCCGGTCAACTCAAGCAGCAGCTCTGCCAACATCTCTTTGCGTTGTTCGATGCCCAGCGTCCCTGCCTGTAAAACGAGAAAATCGCCCATCCGGTCGACGGTTAAGCCGGGCAGATAGTCGCTCTCCGCGTTAACAAGGCGCAGGGCCGTGCAGCCCTGTACCTCTGGAAGTTCTCTTCGCATGGCGATGGCCGCCTGCAATCGGCGTCGCCAGAAGGCTGCGTCGATCACATCTGTGGCGTCCCAGGTGAGCAGACGGACCTGAATCTGGCTGCGGCGATTCAGATAACCGCGCGCCAGAAAAGCGCCCTGCGCGTCGCAGAGGTCGACGACGGCGCCGTCGGCGGCTTCATCCGCGATGGAAGCGATTGCGCCGCTGAAGACCCAAGGGTGGCGCTGACGCACCGGTTTCTCCCGTCCGGGCTTCAGCGCAACAATCGGATACTCATGCATCGTTGGTCGGCTCATGGCGCACGCGCTCGATTTCCCATCCGTACTCATTGATGTGGATGTGTTCATCGGGAAGCGCGATGACGCGCTTGGATGCGTCGTATACGAAACGCATCTCGACGCCCTCCGGCGTCGTGAGCACGCCCTCGGCCAACGGTGGACGCCGCGCCGTGAACCGCACCTTGTAGCCCTTATAGATGACCCAGTGGGTCAACGGCTTGACGTCAATGCGCATATGCCTCTTTATGCGAAAAACGGTTGCTGTAAAGGCGCAAAGATGTAAAGGCGCAAAAAGCAAGAATTTGTGCACAGCAGATATGATTTTCCTCTTTGTGGCGCCATGGGGATGACGACTGATGCGTCATCCCCATGGCGTTGCGCCTTATGCTTTAACCAGATGATGGTGCTCTTGCAGGCTGCGCACGCGCAGCTCTTTCTGGCGCAGCGCGCGAATGCCGCTCACCGCTGCCGCAGCCGCCGAAAGCGTGGTGATCAACGGAATCTCCATGCGCGTGGCGAGGCGGCGGATGCGGGCGCCGTCCTCGCGGGCGTTTGCGCCGAGCGGTGTGTTGATGATCATTTGGATTTTGCCGTCGCGCAGCGCGTCGAGCGTGCTGTAGCCTGGTTGGTCGCTGCTGCCTTTTTGCAGAATCGTCACCGGCAGCCCGGCGCGTGCGAAGTAGGCTCCGGTGCCGGGCGTGGCGTAGAGCTTGAAACCCATGCGGTGCAGGTCGCGTGCGATCTTCAGGGCGCTGCCTTTGTCGAAATCGTTGACCGTGATTAGCACGCCTCCTTCCAGCGGCAGACCGGCGCCGGCCGCAAGCTGGCTCTTGGCAAAAGCATGGCCGAAGCTTGACGCATGGCCCATCACCTCGCCGGTCGAACGCATCTCCGGGCCAAGCAGCGCGTCGATGCCGGTGAACTTCTTCCAGGGCAGCACCGCCTCTTTGACGAAAAAGCCATCCAGCTCCGGCTCACGCAAGAAGCCGATCTCCGCCAACGTCTCTCCCGCCATCACGCGTGCGGCGATCTTGGCAAGCGGAACGCCGGTGGCCTTGCTGACAAAGGGCACGGTGCGGCTGGCGCGTGGGTTAACCTCGAGCACGTAGACGATGTCGTCTTTGATGGCGTATTGCACGTTCATCAGCCCACGCACCCTGAGCGCCAGGCCGAGTTTTTCCGTGTATTCGCGAATGATGCTTAAGTGGTAGTTGCTGATTTTGTACGGCGGTAACACGCACGCGCTGTCGCCGCTGTGGATGCCGGCTTCTTCGATGTGCTGCATGACGCCGCCGATCACCACCCGCTCGCCGTCGGCGACGGCGTCCACATCGATCTCGAACGCATCTTCCAGGAATTGATCGATCAGCACCGGCTTGCCCTCGACGACGCTGACCGCCTCGGCCATGTAGCGGCGCAGGTCTGCTTCGGAATCGACGATGGCCATGGCGCGCCCGCCGAGCACATAGGACGGCCGCACTACGACCGGATAACCGATGCGCGCCGCAACTTCGACTGCTTCCTCGATTGTGCGCGCCGTGCCGTGCTCCGGCGCCGGGATGTCCAGCGTTTTCAGCAAGGCGGCGAAGCGATCGCGATCTTCCGCCAAATCGATGGCTTCCGGAGAGGTGCCGAGAATAGGCGCGCCGGCTGCCTGCAGCGCATTGGCCAAGTTGAGCGGCGTCTGACCGCCGAACTGGACGATGACGCCATGCACCAGGTTAGCGGCGTCGCCTTGCGGCCCCCGATTTTCGCGTTCCACAATGTTGAGCACATCCTCCAGCGTCAACGGCTCGAAGTAAAGCCGGTCGCTGGTGTCGTAGTCGGTGCTCACGGTTTCCGGGTTGCAGTTGACCATGACCGTTTCATAGCCCAGGTCGCGCAGCGCAAAGGCGGCGTGGCAGCAGCAATAATCAAACTCAATGCCCTGGCCGATGCGGTTGGGGCCGCCGCCCAAAATCACGACTTTGCGACGTTCGGTCGGCGGAGCTTCGCTTTCGCTTTCATAGCTGCTATATAGGTAAGGGGTGTACGCTTCAAATTCCGCCGCGCACGTATCCACCTGATGATAGGTGGGGGTAAGGCCGAGCGCAATGCGCATTCGACGAACGTCCATCTCTGTGAGCGGCGTGCGCAACGCCTCTCCTTCTGCGGCTCTCCCGCTCTCCTGCTCTCCCTTTTCCCTTTCCGTCTTCTGATTCAGGATGCGCGCCAACTGCCGGTCGCTGAAGCCCATGCGTTTGGCTTTGCGCAGCGTGGCGTAATCGAGCGTCGTCAAGTTGCGCTCGAAATCGGCGATTTGAGCCATTTGTGCAACGAACCAGGGATCGTAGCCGGTGAGCTGGGAGATCATCGCCTGATTTTCTCCGCGCAGCAGGGCCTCGTAGACGGCGAAGAGCCGGTCGCGGTTGGGAATGCGCAGCAGGTCGTGCAGCGTGACGTCCGGATCGTAGCCCTTATAGCCGCCGGTGAAGGGGTCGCGCTCCAGCGGGCCGAGGCCGTCTCGGCCGATCTCCAGGCTGCGCGCCGCCTTTTGCAGCGCCTCTTTAAAGGTGCGGCCGATCGCCATCGCCTCGCCGACGGACTTCATCTGCGGCCCCAGCTCGCGGTCGACGCCGGGGAACTTCTCGAACGCCCAGCGCGGCATCTTGACGACCACGTAGTCGATGGACGGCTCGAAGGCGGCGACGGTTTTGCGCGTAATGTCGTTCTTCAGCTCATCGAGTGTATAGCCGACGGCGACCTTGGCAGCCAGCTTGGCGATGGGGAAGCCGGTGGCCTTCGAGGCCAGCGCAGAGGAGCGCGAGACGCGCGGGTTCATTTCAATTACAACGACGCGGCCGGTCTTTGGGTCGACGGCGAACTGCACGTTGCTGCCGCCGGTCTCCACGCCGACCGCGCGCATCACGAGCCGCGCCTGGTCGCGCAGGCGTTGATATTCCTTGTCGGTGAGAGTCTGCGCCGGCGCCACGGTGATGCTGTCTCCGGTGTGTACGCCCATGGCATCGAGATTTTCGATGGAGCAGATCACGACGAAATTATCGGCAGCGTCGCGCATCACCTCCAACTCGTATTCTTTCCAGCCGATGAGCGACTCCTCGATCAGCACGGTGTGGACGGGGCTTTCTTTCAGGCCCCATGCCACTTTTTCGTCGAATTCTTGAGGCGTGAAGACCGTGCCGGCGCCGCTGCCCCCTAACGTGAAGCTGGGCCGGATAAAGATCGGATACCGGCCGATCCACTGCGCGATCTGGCGCGCCTCTTCCAGGGAACGCGCCACGCCGCTGCGCGGGGACTCCAACCCATAGGCGGTCATCGCCTCTTTGAAGAGCTGGCGGTCTTCCGCCACTTTGATGGCGCGCAGATTAGCGCCGATCAACTCGACGCCGTAACGGTCGAGAATCCCTTCCTCCGACAGCGCAACGCCGAGGTTGAGACCGGTTTGACCGCCGACGGTGGGCAGCAGCGCGTCGGGACGCTCGCGCGCAATGATCTTTTCGAGCACATCGACGGTCAACGGTTCGATGTAGGTCGCGTCGGCGAACTCGGGGTCGGTCATGATCGTTGCCGGGTTCGAGTTGACCAGGACTACGCGATACCCTTCCTGCCGTAGCGCCTTACACGCTTGCACGCCGGAATAATCGAATTCACAGGCTTGACCGATGACAATGGGGCCTGAGCCGATGATGAGAATCGAAGAAATGTCGGTTCGTTTTGGCATAGAAAACCAGTCCGTCAAGTCAAAAACAGATAATTGATTCGGCCTCTGCGTACGCACGTGTTGCATTCCAATCGCATAGCATACCATCATCTCCTGGAGAAGAATGAACGAGACAGGTCGTGAGTGCGCATAATTTGTTGTCAGACGCCGACTGCATCGGGCTTATTCACCTTTTCCGTCAAAGGGGCGGGACGTCGGCGATAAAGACGGTGACGTCAACGTTGCGCGCTTTCGGCGAATAGAGGCGCCTTGCCCTAACGCTCGACGCCGTTCTGCTCCCCCGTTGATATTCGCCGCCATCTGCCGGGAAGCTCCAAGCTTCCCGGCAGATGAGCGCTAGACCTGGAGGTCGCCGAATTCTCAGAGTTCCGCTCGCTTGAAGAGATGCGCGGAGCAAAGGAGAGTCGAGTCCACCGGCGGCGCATTAGCGACCGGCTACGTAGCGCTCCAGCTCGAAGGTCGCCCGATTGCGTCCATCGATGTATTTGACCAGAGGATGCGGGGCTTGTTTGGCAATCCATAGGCGTGTGGTCGAGTCACCCATGTCAAGCACGACCACCCAGGCGTCGTAGGCGCCCGCCGGCACGGTCAGACGCTCCTCGCCGACCACGCGCACCGTCACGCGATCGAGCAAGCCGGCGACCGGCAGAAACGCATTGAGGCGAGTGGCGTAATTGCGTTCCAGCGGCAACGCGCGCACGATCATCGGCAGTGTGGCCGACTCGCGCACGTCGCTTGGCACTTCGATGCGCTGCGTCGTCATGACGTTGGCGCGCGTTGTGAGCACCAGGTCGACCGCCGGACCATTATACTGCGCATCGACCGTCTCGACGCCTGTTGCGTTTGAACGTTCTAGAAAGGAGGACTGCGGGCGAAATCCTGCCGCCAGCACTTTGACCGTCGTTTCTTCGCGATCGCCCTGCGCCTCAATGATGCGTTGAATCGACCACATGGGTTGCCCTTGATCGTTTACGCCGGCGAGCAGCGTGTAGGTCGCTGTGCCCGCCAATCTGCCTTGCACATCGGTGATGCGAAAAACGTGCTCCTCGCCGTCCTGCCAGGGGGCTGCGTTGAAGAGCAGAGCGACCGGCGTCGGCTGAGCGCAGGCGGTCAACAGCGCTGCAATGCACGCCACCAGCATAATGACAGGCCGGCGTCGTACGGACGGGAAGTTAGCTTTCACGCAAAGGCGTAAAGGCGCAAAGGCGCAAAGAAAGCCAAGAGATCGCCGGGTGCGCCCGGCGTCATTTGTATGGTTTGAAAGGCCGTCAAGGCATGACGCGCCCGGTTTGGTTGGGGATAGCCCTGTGAAACCCTGCTTCATCGTCTCTTTTCCATCCAGCGCAA
>JANWYX010000279.1 GCA_025055055.1 Caldilinea sp.
CTACACACTCGTCATTGAGGAGGAGCATGAGCTGCGCGTGCGCCAGGACTTCGGGGGCGCTGTGCCCAAGATCGACGACTCGCCGTGGCCCGCCTTCCCGCCCGACCTAATGAGCATCGCGCTGGTCACCGCCACACAGGCGCAGGGCACGGTGATCATCCATGAAAAAATGTATGAAAGCCGCCTCTTCTTTGTGGACAAGCTGATCGCCATGGGCGCGCAGATCATCCTCTGCGATCCTCATCGCGCCGTCGTCGTCGGCCCCAGCCGGCTGACCGGCCAGCAGGTGACCAGCCCCGACATTCGCGCCGGCATGGCGCTGGTACTGGCGGCGCTGGCAGCAGAGGGCGTCACCACGATCGGCAACGTCCAGCAGATCGACCGCGGTTACCAGGAGATCGACGTCAAGCTGCGCGCGCTTGGGGCGCACATCGAGCGGGTGGAGTAGTGCATCCTGCGCTGCTTCGTTCTTCGCCGGTTGCGGCTGCAATTTCGCCGGGCAAAGACGGTGTTCATTACAGTGCGTCCATCTGGGTGACGGTACAATTCAGGTGAAAAAAGCAAGGCATGGTTAACGCTAAGAAATGGTTAACGACGCGTAGCCGTTGGTGATCGAACGGAGTCAAGCACAGAGGAATCAGATCATGCGAATCGAAAATCCATTCTCGCGCGTGGAGCGTCTAAAGCGCGTAAAAAACGTCCCCACCGAACCGATCGGCGAGCGCGTGCCGCCCGGACAGTTCCTCACCGATCGCTTTCCGGTGCTGACCTACGGCCCAACGCCCCACTACGAAGACCTGACGCATTGGACGCTGCGCATCTTCGGCTTGGTGGAGGAGGAGAAGGTCTTCACCTGGGAGGACCTGATGCGCATGCCGCGCAACACGGAGACGGTGGACATCCACTGTGTGACGCGCTGGAGCAAGCTCGACACGACGTGGACCGGCATCCCCTGGCGAGAGTTCATCAAACACTTCCGCATCAAGCCGGAGGCCACCCACGTCATGGTGCACTGCGAATACGGCTACACCACCAACGTGGCGCTGGACGTGCTCGACGACGACGACACCATGCTGGCTTTCGAGTACGAGGGCAAGCCGCTGGAGCCGGAGCACGGCTATCCACTGCGCCTGCTCGTGCCGAAGAAATATTTCTGGAAGAGCGCCAAGTGGGTGCGCGGCTTTGAATTCATGGACCGCGACCGCCCCGGCTTCTGGGAGCGCGCCGGCTATCACATGGAAGGCGATCCCTGGAGGGAAGAACGTTTCGGCTGGTGAGCCATGCGCATTTTTGTTGATCAGATCGGCTGTCGGCTCAACTATAGCGAAATGGAGACGCTGGCCGGTCGGCTGGCGGCGGTCGGTCATACGATCGTCGCCGAGCCGGAAGCTGCGCAGGTGATCGTCTTCAATTCCTGCGCCGTCACCGCCGGCGCAGAACGCGACTCGCGCAAGCGTGTGGCGGCGTTACATCGTGCCAACTCGGCGGCGCGCATCGCCGTCACCGGCTGCTGGGCTACGCTGCGCCCCCAGCAGGCGACGCAACTTCCCGGTGTGGCGCTGGTCGCCGACAACAGCCGCAAAGAGATGCTGGCGACGCTGCTCGAACCCTGGAGTGCAGAACTGGACGACCCGGACACGCTGGCGCGCATGCAGCCCGACGGCGTCCCGTTCGTCGGGCCGGCGGGAAGCAATGCCTCTACACGGCGGACGCGCGCATTCATCAAGGTGCAGGATGGCTGCAACAACCGCTGCACTTTCTGCATCGTGACAACGTTGCGCGGGGAGAGCCGCAGTCGACCACTGCGCGAGATTATCACTGAAGTGCAGCGCCTTGCCGAGGCGGGCGTGATGGAGGTAGTGCTGACAGGCGTGCATCTCGGCAGCTACGGTCGCGACCTGCCGGGCGTACAGCGCAGCGACCTCAAGGAGCTGGTCGCCGCCCTGCTCACCGACACGGCCATCCCCCGCCTGCGCCTCAGCAGCCTGGAGCCGTGGGAGCTGGCCGAGGGCTTTTTCGACCTGTGGGCGCAGTGGCCGGGGCGACTGTGTCCGCACCTGCATCTGCCCTTGCAGGCGGGAACCGACCGTCAACTACGCGCCATGGCGCGGCGGTGCACGACTGCCGGCTTTCGCCGGCTGGTGCAGGAGGCGCGCGCGGTGATCCCTGACCTTATCCTCACCACCGACCTGATCGTCGGTTTTCCGGGGGAAAGCGAGCGAGATTTCGAGGAAGGGCTTGCCTTCGTCGAGGAGATGCGCTTCGCCCACGCCCACCTTTTCCCATTCAGCCCCCGCGAAGGAACTGCCGCCGCCCGCTTCGCCGACCAGGTCCCCACCGAGGTCAAGCGCGCGCGGCTACAACGTATGCTGCAGGTCGTTGCAGCCACCGGCCAGGCGGAACGCGCCCGCTTCATCGGGACGACGCGGCCCGTTCTTTTCGAGGGCGAAGGCAGACCGCTCGCCAACCAGGAGGGGCGGCTGTGGTTTGGCTTGACGGACAATTATCTGCGCGTCTCCCTCGTGGCGCCTGCACATCTCGATCTGCACAATCAACTACTGCCGATGCGCTTGACAGCCATCGAGGGCGAAATCATCCACGGAGAATTTCCCGAACCGCAATGCTGAGTTAAAGAGTTTCACGGTATGCGACCTGAAGACGCTTGCCTGAAGTGCGGCGCTTGCTGCGCCTACTACCGAGCATCCTTCTACTGGTCGGAGGCCGACCCGACGCTGGGCGGAAGCGTCCCGCCCGAATTGACGACGCCGATCGATCTGTTTCTCGTCGCAATGAAAGGGACGGAGGCAAACCCGCCGCGTTGCATCGCCTTGCACGGCAAGATCGGCGAAAGCGTCCACTGCACCATCTATGAGCAACGGCCTTCTCCCTGTCGCGAATTTGCCGTCTCCTGGCTTGACGGCCGGCCCAACCCCCGGTGCGACCAGGCGCGCGCAGCATGGGGGCTGCCGCCGCTGCGCTTTGAGGACGTCTGGGGCTTCGCGCAGATCGATTTGACGTCGCCTCCTTTGCCCATCGATGCGCCGGCTGCGCCATCCGGCGCGCTGTCTCTGCCGGTCGACGGCGGGGTTGCGAAGGGAGGGGAGACGGAACTGCCGACGCCGCCGACATCCACTTCCCAGGCGGCGTGAAGGCGCTCTTTGCCTCTACATCTATTCGACCTTCGACGCAAAGACGCAGAGGCGCAGAGGGTCTGCAGAGGCCACGGCTTTTTCACAAAACCGTCCGTTAACAGACCTTTACTGCGTCGCACATGATGCGGCCTTCTTCGACCACGAGTGCCACGGCGCCACCTTCCAGAGGATTGACGAGGTCCTCGACGGTGAAGAGCAGCTTTCCATCGAGGCCGGCCTCGATGCGGGCACCTTGCACCGACAGGGTGAATTCGTATGTGGCGCCGAACTTCCAGGGAAAAGCGCACTCCGCCAGCACTGTGTCGCCGTCCAGCGCCTTGATCAGCTTTGCATGTCCATCCGCCGTAAGGAGCAGGGCATAATAGCGCTGCATTCCTTGCACGCGCACGCCCAACCCGGCCGCTTTGGCCAGGTGCAGGGTGATAACTGCGCTGGCCGTATAGTCTCGCCACTCGCGCGTGCCTTGAGAGAGCAGGCCCCGTCCACGATTCTGCACCAGGCGATAAGCTTCCGGCCACCAGGAATCATACTGATCGACGCCGTTCACCCAGGCGCGACGCCACATGACGCCCTCGCCGCCGGGGTTGCCCAAGGTCACGTCCGGCGTCCCATCCCAAGTGAGATAGTCCAGATAAAGGGCGCCGTCTGCGCGCGTAGGGTGGGTGACCTCTATTCCTATTGCGCAGATCGGCAGACCGTGCGTCGGTGGAATTTTCCAGGCCAGCTCCCGATAATCGCCGGGGGCAAGCGTCTGGTGGGGGCCGCGCATCAGCGCGATGGTGTCGTCCGGCTGGTAGACGGCCACATACAGATTGCCGGTCACCGGTGTAGGATTCTCGGCATCCGCCTCGACGGCGGCGCGCACCGTCTGTCCGCTGTAGAGCGTGGGCGAAGCATAGAGGGCATATCCTCGCTTGATGAAATAATCGGCTTCTTGCCGCGAAGGGATGAAGGTTGGCGTAGAGACGCGCGCCGCTCGCCCTGGCGCAAGGTTGCGATAGCGAATCGCCAAACTTCCCTGTCCTGCTCGACTGTGACCCTCCACCCATTCCACCGTCGCAACGCCGTGCGCATCGGGCGTGCGGTCCGGTTGAAATCCCTGAACGGCGCCGGGCAGCGAGAAGTGAAAGCGAGCGCCGTTCTTGGGAGCA
>JANWYX010000316.1 GCA_025055055.1 Caldilinea sp.
TCGGTCCTCCGGATTGTAGCCGTCAACGACGACCAGCGCATACTCCTGACGCAACCAAGGATAGAGGTCGCGCCACAGGTCGGTCTCCTCCATGGCGAGCGTGCGCGTCAGGCCATCCGCTTCCGCACGCAGGAATGCGATCGTCTTCCGGCAGGGATGCTCGGCAAAGCGGCGCTCCTGGTAGGCCTGCGCCGCGCGCGGTGCGCCGACGAGCACGACTACGAACACCGCCGCCATCACAGCCGCCGAAAGACGCACAGCTGCGCTTTGCAAGCGAACAGCTGTTTTCGCCTGCGGCCAGATTTGCCCCAGAAAATCGACGGCGATCAATGTCAACAGCGCCGTGCGCGCCAGCACCGTCGTAACCAGAATCCAGCGCTCATCGGGCAGCAGAATCAGATAGACGCTGCTTTCAAGCACGTTGAGCAAGGTGAGCATGACGGCCAGCAGTGCGCCGAACATGTCGGCGCGCAGCAGCGCCAAAAAAGCCAGCACCCACACGACAAATTGAGGACTCCAACCTTTGCTGTAGAGGAAGAGCCAGATGACGCTCACCGCCGTAAAGGCGATAGGCGTGCGCACGCGCCCCCAGTCGTAGCGGCGGGTGTAGAGCCACAGATAGAGCAAGGCAAAGCCCAGCGTGATCCACGTCCACGGCAGCCGCGAGCTCCACTGGCCGCCCTGCTCTAACCCACGCAGGTTGCGCATGTCGATCGGCACCAGGCCAAAGCCATAGTAGCCGTCGAGCAATGCCCACACGCTCTGCCACGGCGGGCGCAGGTTGTTGACGGTGAAGCTGCTGACCGCCAACGAAAGGTTGAAATGCGCCAGCGGCAGACCAACGCCGACGACGACCAGGAGAAACACGGTCCAATAGAGGAAAGGCTTCAGCAAGTTGCCGGGCGAGCGGCGGCTGAACCATTCGCTGCGTAGGGCGTCGAGGCTGAGACGCGCGCCCAGCCAGCGCGCGGCCACCGGCACGAGTACCATCGGCGTCAGCTTGACCAGAAAGCCCAGTGCTGCGGCGACTGCGCCGGCGCTCCACGCGCCGCGACGTCGGCTCAACAGCAGGTCAAGGCCAAGCAAGAGAAAAAAGAGCGGCATCGCCTCGAACCAGCCCAACAAGGTGTAGACCGGTGCAAAGAGCAGTGCATAAAAGAGGGCTGCCTTCAACGGCAGGGGCGGATCGCCGCTTTCCCACCTGCTCGGCTTTCCGGTTGCACCTTGCGTCTCTGCGACTCTATGCCCTTGCGTTGCTGCGCCCTCCGCCTGTTCGAGGCGGCCCGCCAGTCGATAGATCAGAACCAAATTGCCGATCTCAAAGAGCAGCAGCTCAAGGCCGAAGAGCAGGTGAAAAAAAAGCCTCGGCTCCACCCAGGGCGGGATGCGGCTCGACCACTCGAAGACGGGCAGCATCAAGGCCGGGAAAAGCGGCGGGTACGCCGTCCACAGATCGACGAAGGTGGTGTAGCCCATGGGAATGGTCAATCCCCAGGCGTAATAGAACTCGTAGTCAGAGTTGTCGGCGATGAAGCCGCCCGGACGGAAAAGCACGATGGCGAAGAGGCGAAAAGCGCTGAACAACAGCAGCACAATCAAAAACCATCGATGCATTACGTAAAAACGCCGCAGCCAGGTCAGCAAGATGCTCATGAGGATGCGTCAGAGGGAGGATAGACGGCCAGCGACGCACCGGCGTCGACGCCGGTGAATGGAGTCGGCTCTTCGCTGCGCAGGCGACGAATGACCTCTCCGAAACCCGCCAGCGCAGCGACGCCGCCGCTGAAGAGCAAGAAGCTCCAGTAGGTGATGAAGCGAACCAGCAACACGGCGGCACCAACGTTGAACGCAGCGCCGACCATCGGCGTGAGCGCAAAGAGCGCAACATAGGCGACGTCGATCTGCCCCACGCCGCCGGGGGTGATCGGCGCAGCCGCCAGCACATCGACGGTCAACGCCACAAAGGCTGCATGTGCGAAAGGGAGATCGCCGCCCAAGCTGCGGATAACGAACCAGAGCACCACCGCATCGCTCAGCCAGATGAACAGGCTCTCCACAAAGACCAACACAGCGACGCGGGGGCGTCTTACCAACAGGCGCAGCGAGCCGACCACCTGTTGGACAAAATTCAACACCTTCTGCCAGAGGGAGCGCTGACTCCACGTGCGCAGCCAATCCAGCAGGGTCGGCGCTGCAAGGATAACGACCGCCAGCCCGATGAGCAAAGCAAGTGCGGCAGCGTAGCTCACGGTCACCCAGCTCGGGGCCTGCGTATGCAACACCGACCAGCCCAATCCGGCGCCCAGACCCAGGATGGCCAGGATATCGAGCGTTCGCTCGCTTACGATCGAACCGAGGCTGACGCCGACCGGGACTGCAGCACGCCGGGGGTCTTCCAGCCGCAACACACCGACGCGCAGCAGATCGCCGGCGCGGGCGGGAAGGAGTGCGCTTACAAACCAGCCGGCGACCAGCAGGCTGGTCGCGTACCCGTAGCCAAGGCGATAACCCGCCGTGCTCAACAGGTGCTGCCAGCGGAGACCGCGCACGCCGAAGCTGGCATAGTGCACCAGCAGCGCCGCCAGCAACCACCAACCGTTGGCGGAAGCGATAGCGTCGAGCGCAGCACTTCCGCCAAACAGGACAATCAACGCCGCCCAGGTGACGACGCCCAAAATGACCAGCAGTGCCAGACGTCTACGCGTCAATGCGCTGGCAAAGGCGCTGAATGGGCGGGCAAGGGTCGACTGCGATTCCCTCATTCCACCCATTTTGCGGAGGAATGCACAGAAGTGCAAATCGTCGGCGTCGTCAATCCATCTGTCGAGGGTTAAGGCCCCCAATCCGCCACCTGCTCGCCGCCGAAGCCGTAGTGAATTTCGACCTCAATCGGCAGGGGGCGTTGGTTGCCGCCGTCTGCGTCCATCACCCACAGCCGCCAAGGGCCAGCATCGTTGCGCTCGTTGCGATTGCTTAGGTAAACGATGTGCCTGCCGTCGTAGCTGAAGGCGGGCGCCACGTTGCTGGGCAACTGGTCGACCAGCGCCGTCACCGGCCGGGTGAGCTGGACAAGGCCGCTGCCGTCCGGGTTGATGCTGAAAATCTCCCAGCGCGGGCCTTCCTTGGACTGATAGACGATGCGGCCGCCGTTCGGCGCCCAGTCCGGGTCCCAGTCCCAATGGCCGTTCTGCACCGAACGCGTGTCGCCGTCCGGCGCATCCTGTGTGATCTCGAGGCCGGCCTTCGATTGATAGACGATGCCGGCCTCATTCCAGTCCGGCGCCAGCGCCGAGTCGAGCGCAGCAATGTCGCGAAACTCCTTGCCTTCGGCGTTGACGCGCGAAAGGCCGAAGTTGGGCAACGAGATGCGTTCGGCGTTGCGCAAGAAAATGCGGCCCAGGATTGCAGGCGGAATGTTTGGGAAGCGCCCGGAAAGCTCTCTCAGGCTCACGCAGCCGAAGAACTCGGTGTCAAAGCATTTGTATTCGCCCAACAGACGACTGAAGACGATCCACTGACCATCCGGACTCCATTTGGGCGAGGTGATCAGCTCATTGCCGCCGTACACCTTCCGCTCGTTGGCGCCATCGATGTCGATGCTGTAAATGCCATCGCGCACAAAGGCCACTTTCCGGCCGTCGCGGCTGATGGCAGGATCGAAGCCGTTGGTCAGAAAGCGCACCTCGTTGCGCGTCAGATCGTAGACGTAGATGGCGCCGCGGCCATCCTGAAAGACGATCTTGCCGCTCAGGCCGCTAGCGCCGGTCGTGCGCACAGCCGGCTGGGCGGTGGGAGATGCAATAGGCGACGACGCCGCCGTTGCAACGGCCGGAGCCGGCGTCGCTTCAACCTCGGCGGAGGGCGTCGTTGCAACGGGCGGATTCAACGGCATCGGCGACGGGATCGAACCGGTGAACTCCGCCGACGAAACAGGCAACGCCGTCAAGTCTTCTTCGACGCGCACCAGCGACGCCGCCACCCAACCTGCGCCGTCCGGAAGGTCGTCGCGCACAATCAGCAGCCAGTCGCTCGCTTCATTGCGCGCCGCCAGGGAAAGGATCTCGCCGCCGACCGCCTTGCCGATGATGCGGTAGGTTGCGCCCGGGCCAGAACGGACATTGAGCCGGGCGCCGGTCACGTTGGCAACGCCGGTCATGACGGGTTCTGGGCGCGCCTCGACGGCGACAGGTGCAGGCGTAGGCGTCGCAGCGGCCCGAGCCGTCGCTGTGGGCGTCGCCTCGGCGTCCTCCGCAGAAGTTGTCGTCGCTTCTGCCACGGTTTCGCCTTGCACAACTTCATCTTGCGCAGCGACGACATCTTGCGCAGCGACGACCGGCAGCCCCTCGACGCCAAAGATCACCACGTCCGCCGCTTTCACCCAACCCTGCCGTCCGTTCAACAACTGCACCATCAACCAGCTTGCGTCGGCGTTGCGTCCTATGGCGGTGACCGCCTCGGCGCCCGGAAGTTCAACCAGCGCTTCGCCGTCCGGCCCATCGTACAAGCGGGCGCCTGTTCCTACTACAACGCCGAGCACTCCGCTATCGGCGGCCAGCGGCGCGTTGGCGGCACTCGAAGCGTCGGTGGTGACGACATCCGGCGCCGGCGGTGTGGTTGTTACAGCAGTGGAAGCCGGCGACGACGGTGACCCGGATCGTTGTGCAGGAACCTGCGTGGGGGTCTGTGCAGGGGTTGGCGTCGGTGGTGGAGAGGTCGGCGTCGAAGTCGCTGTTGAAGTGGGCGTAGGGGTCGGCGTCACCTGCTCAACGATCGGCAGCGTGTCTACGCCGAAGATCACGACGCTGCGCGTGGCGACCCATCCTCTCGCTTTACGCTCTGTCTCCACCAGAAGATAGGCGCCATCGCGCGTGCGTCCCAACGCCATTAACACATCGCCCGCAGCGAGTCGGCGGAGGATTTGTCCGCCGGGTGCGTCTGTAAGCACGGTGCCGTCCAGCCCAACGACGGCCATTTTGCCTTCACCGAGGCTCTCTTGCGCCGACGCTGCGGGGAACGTCAGTCCGTTCGGTGCAACAACGGCGCCGAAGAGCAACCCTATCACCAGAAACGCGCCGAACAGCAGTTTCAAGCGTCTCCACCTCTTGCTTTTGAACATGGCAACCTCATCACTTTCACAACCCATTTGAAATTCTTAAATTCACAACACCGCTGCAAAATCCTTATCGCAGCTCCGCCGAAAACGCAGCGCATCCTCCTGGCGAAACCTCACATGCGCTGGGCCGCAAAGCCGCCCTTTTATTATCGCACCGACGTTTCTGTTCGACCAGCAATGCAACTTACGATGACAGCCGCCATTGGGAAAAGTACAAACCATCCACTACAATGAGCGTGAACATACAAATGAGCGTAAGAAAAGACGCAACACACAACAGGGAGCATTCGCTCGACGCGAATATGGCTGAAGACACACTTGTTCCGGGCGCGCCGGCGCCTTCTTTCACCCTGATGGCGTTGGGCTCGAATCGTCGGGTCGGAAGCGACCTCTGTCGAGGAACGCCGTTGATGCTGGTCTTTCATGACCAATACGCCGTCGAGGCGGTGCGGACTATGCAGGAGGCAGTGCGCGCCCGCTGGCCGGATGCCGAGCAACTCCTCATTTGCAGCGTTGTTGACATGAGCGCGTTGCCGGTGATTCTGCGCCCTCTGGCCGAACGGGTGATGAAAGGCTTCTACGCCAAAGCCAGCGAAGCCATGCCGCCGGGTCGCGACGTAGCCGATTACGTGATGATCTTGCTCGACCGAGACGGCGCTGTGTCGCGACAATACGGCGCCCACAAGGTGAGCGAAACGCCCTTGCTCGTCCTCATCGACGCGGCTGGGATTGTGCGCGGCGTTTACCGGGGACGCCAATTGGCAGAGGCGGCGCTGCAGATGCTCGCTTCTCTGGAAAGCGTCTCTTGAGCAGCATCCATCATTGATTCCTCTATGATATAATTTTGCGCCATGAAAGCATTCACCGTGATGGGGCGCACGCTCAAAGGCGCCTATGAAGAATTTTTCCTGGTTGTAGCCCTCAGCGTCGTTTTTTGGATCGGGACATTCTTGATCGTTACGGCGCCGATGACCTGGGCGGGCGTCCACTATGTGGCCAACCGCATCGCCAATTACAAACGCGCCGGCTTCGACTTCTTTTGGGAGGGAGCAAAGCAGCACGTCGGACGCGCCGTATTGCTCTGGTTGCTCCTGATCGCTGCGCCCCCGATCATGGTGAACAGCGTCGATTTCTACTTCAGCAACGGCGGTTGGCTGGTGGTGCCGGGCTTTATCACGCTCTGGCTACTTTTGCTTTCGGCGCTGGCGGCGCAATACTTCTATCCGCTCTTCTGGCAGCAGACCGAGCCAAAGCTCTCGCTGATTTTGCGCAACAGTTTTCTACTCGTCATGCGCCATCCGCTCTATTCGCTGCTGATGCTACTCTTTCAGCTGCTCTTGATCGCCGTCAGCGTCGCTCTCCTTGTGCCGGTGCTGTTGATCCTACCGGGGCTGCTGATCCTGGCGCACAACTACGCACTGGTCGGCCTGTTGCAGGAGATGAACCTGGCGCCGCAGCCACCGGAAATGTCGGGAACTTGATGGCGCAAACAATGACGTTGGACACGCTTATTCCGGCAAAACAGCGTATCGTCACCGTGGCCGAGATGCAGGCGCTCGAACGCGCTGCCGACGCCGGCGGCCACTCCTACGCTGCCATGATGGAACTGGCCGGCCGCGCCGTGGCCGAGACGATCCTGGAACGCTACGGTCGCGTCTCTTGTCTGGTGCTGGCCGGGCCGGGCAACAACGGCGGCGATGGGCTGGTCTGCGCCCGCTATCTGCACGAGGCGGGCGCGGCGGTGCGCGTCTATCTGTGGAAACGCGCCACCGAGCCAGAACGGGATTACGAGGGACACTTCGCACGCCTCCAGGCGCTAGGCGTTCCCGCAGTTCACGCCCATGCGGACCCCGCTTTCGAGACGCTGCGCGCCTGGCTCGACTGCAGCGTCGTCGTCGATGCGCTGCTGGGCACCGGCGCCAACCGCCCTATTCAGGGGCAGCTGGCCGATCTGCTCGACGAGGTGCGACGGGCGCGCAGCCTGCGCCTGCGCCAACCCGCCTTCCGGGTCGTCGCCGTCGATTGTGTCAGCGGCATGAACTGCGACACCGGCGCGCTCGACCCGCACTCGCTGCCTGCGGACCTTACCGTGACCTTCGCCTGCGCCAAGGCAGGCCACTATCTATTTCCTGCAGCCGAGGCCGGCGGCGAGCTGATCGTCGCCGATATCGGCATCGACCCTGCGCTTGTACAGGGCGTGCACACTTTTGCGCTCGACGAGGCGACGATTCGCTCCTGGCTGCCTGCCCGCCCGGCTAACAGCCATAAAGGCGCCTTCGGTAAAGTGATGTTGGTCGTGGGCAGTGAGGCGTATCCGGGCGCCGCCTATCTCGCCGGTGCCGCCGCCGGACGCGCCGGCGCAGGGCTGGTCACCGTGGCGTCGATCCGAACGGTCTGTTCGCTGACGGCGGCCAAACTTCCGGAGCCAACCTACGTATTGCTGCCCGAAGCGCCGGGAGCTAACGGCGCTGTGATCGCGAATGAGGCGTCCGCAACGGTTCATGCGGCAATTGAGGGATACCGCGCGCTGGTGGCGGGATGCGGCCTGGGCAACGCGCCTGCCACGCGTCAGTTCATGGCGAATCTGTTGCAGCCTTCCCTGCCCGCCGCCGTGTTCGACGCCGACGGGTTGAACTGTCTCGCGGTGCACGATGGCTGGTGGCGAAACTTGCCTGCGCGCACGGTGCTGACGCCGCATCCGGCGGAAATGGCGCGGCTGTGCAACCTTTCTGTTGGGCAGGTGCTGGCCAACCGCTGGGCGCTGGCGCGCCAAAGGGCCGCAGAATGGGGCTGCACGGTGCTTCTCAAAGGACCGTACACGGTAGTCGCCGAGCCGTCCGGCTGGCTGGCGGTGCTGCCTGTAGCGACCTCGGCGCTGGCAACAGCAGGTTCCGGCGATGTACTGGCAGGCGTCATCGGCGGTTTGCTGGCCCAGGGGCTGGACACCTTTGCGGCGGCCTGCGTGGGCGCCTGGCTGCACGGCGCAGCGGGGCTGGCGTGCGCTGCCTCCATCGGCGAGGCCGGCGTTGTGGCGTCTGACTTGCTGCCGCACCTGCCGCGCCTTCAGAAGCGCCTGCGGGACGAGGCCGCCGGTGCTTCCTCCGGCGGCGATGCCCCCTGATCACTCCTTCATCAACTGCACAATTGAGCGCACAATATCAAAGGTGGCGTGTGGATGGGCCAGCGCCCTGGCGCGCGCCGACATCTCGCGCAGATGCTCGCGCTCCGGCCCGAACCAGCGGGCGACGATAGCCGCAATTGCAGCGGGCGATTTCTCGTAGACGCCGACGCCGTTGTCCACGACGAAGGGTACGTTACCTTCTTCCTGGCCCGGGATAAAGCCGCTCAGGATGATCGGCAGGCCGCAGATCAGCGCCTCAGCGATCGTGCCCGGCCCCGCCTTGGTCACGATGCAATCGCAGGCGTGCATCCAGTCCGGCATATTGTCGACAAAGCCGTTGACGCATGTGGGCGTGCGCCATGGACGCGCGGCCAGCCGCTCCTGCAGCGCCCTGTTGCGACCGCAGATCACGACGATCTGCCCGATGGGACGCCCCGTTGCGCTCAGGCCGGCGTCGCACGCGGCGGCGATCTCCTCCACCGGCCCTACGCCCTCGCCGCCGCCCATGAGCAGCACGGCGGGCAGTTCCGGCGCCATCCCCAACTCGGCACGCAGGTCAGCCCTGGGACGAGGTGGCCGCGCAAAGGCCGGACGAATCGGAAGCCCCAGAAGATGAATGCGACCGGGGTCGATGCCCGCTTTCAACGCCATCTCACGCGTGTTTTCGCTAGCGACGTAGACGGCATCCACCTCGCGATGGAACCAGAGCGGATGAGCGGTTGTCAGGTCGGTCACCACGGTGACAAAAGGGATGCGCTGCGGGCGCTGCGCCATCGCCAGCATGCAGACCAGCTGCATCAGCGGATGCACGGAGATGATCAGGTCGGGTGCACGCTCGTCGATGACGCGATGCGCAGAGCGGACGAGCAACCGGCTACCGATCTGCGCCAGTGCGTTGCTGAGGCGATGGTTGGGGCCGCCGTAGAGCAGCTTCCAGAGCCACGGCGCATCGTTGGAGAGAAAAGGATACGCCTTAGGCATCTGGTTAAAGGGCCACGGCATGTAATCGGTGATAAAATCAACGATTTCTATGACGAAACAGTTGGGATAGAGCTCATCGAAACCGGCTTTCAGCGCCTGGGCGCTGGCGCGGTGACCACCGCCGGTGTCGCTCATCAAAATCAGGATGCGTTTCATGAAGGTCGTCGACTAGTAAGCGCCTGTGGCGCGCAATACGGCCGGCGCCGAACGCAGCAGAATGCTGATGTCCAGGCCAATGCTCCAATTTTCCACGTAATAGATGTCCAACAGCACCATCTCGTCGAAGGTGAGGTCGCTGCGTCCGCTCACCTGCCAGAGTCCGGTCAGGCCGGGGCTGACCGAGAGGCGCTTCTTCATCCATTCCTGATATTGCGCCACCTCTTCCGGCAGATTGGGTCGCGGGCCGATCAGGCTCATCTCCCCGCGCAACACGTTGTACAGTTGCGGCAGCTCATCGAGGCTGTAGCGACGGATGAAGCGCCCCACGCGCGTCAGGCGCGGATCGTTGCGAATCTTGAAAAGAGGGCCGGTGGATTCGTTGAGGTCTGCAAGCTGGCTGCGCATCTCGTCGGCGTTGTCCACCATAGAGCGGAACTTGTAGCAGACGAATTCTTTGCCGTTCTTGCCCACGCGCACCTGTTTGAACAGGATGGGGCCGGGCGTGTCGAGACGAATGGCGATGGCGATCACGGCCAGCAGCGGCAGGGCGAAGACTGCCATCAGCGAGCCGACAACCAGGTCGAAAGTGCGCTTGAAGACTAGATTCCAGCCTTGAATAGAGATGTCGCGCGTCGAGATCAACGGGATGCCGTTCAGCTCGTGCACCTTCATCTGGTTCTTCGTGAGCTGAAAGAGGTCGGGCACAACGTAGGCTTCCACCTTCATCTGTTCGCATTCGCGCAGCAGCCGCTGGATCGTGCGGTGCGTCTGCCAAGGGAGACAGATGATCACGCTCTGAATGTTGTAGGCGGTCATCACCTCGGACGCGTTGTCGATCGGCCCCAGCGCCTTGAACCGTCCCACGTCGGTGTTGCTCTTGGCCGGGTTGTCGTCGAGAAAGCCGATGAGCTTCCAGCCGTAGTCGGGCCGCGCCGCCAGCGTGCGCATCACCATGCGTCCCACATCGCCGGCGCCGATCAACAGGACGCGGCGCACGCCGATGTCGTACTGGCGCAGATGGGCGCGCGCCATCATGATGATCAGCCGACTAAGGCCCAGATAGAGCGTCACGAAAATCGCCGTATACAGGAAGACGAGACGGCTATAAAGCATTGGGCGGAAGAGCAGATTGACGGCAATCAGGATGATCACGCCGGCGGTGGTGGCGGTGGCGATGCGCCAGGTCTCTTCGATCCAACTCCGTCCAGGTTGATAGGGGTAAACTCCGGAGAAGCGGAAAGCGACCAGCAAAAAGAGCACCAACAGCAACACCTGTGGCAAATAGCTGGTGAGCGGAAGCTGAAAGGCCGGATCGACGGCGATGAACAGTTGAGCTTGATAGCGCAGCGCATACGCCGTGAGAAAGGCCAGCAAGATCAACACCCCATCCGACGCAACAAGGAGCGGCGTCCAGAGACGTTCCGGCACGCGACGGGCAAGCCCGGCCAACCAGCTTTCACGATGTTTCCGCGTCTTGAGATTCTCCTGCCTAGCCGCTTCAGTCACGCTCAGATGATCGACGCCTGCCATTGTCCAGGAATTGTTTTAGAATCTACGGGCGCCACTGCGTCCCTGACCAAACCAGGTGCGCCTGAGTGAATTCACCAGACCGATATTGTGCCAGCGAATTGAATTGCTCACAAGTT
The DNA here is from genome assembly GCA_025055055.1 of Caldilinea sp. Classification (GTDB taxonomy): domain Bacteria; phylum Chloroflexota; class Anaerolineae; order Caldilineales; family Caldilineaceae; genus Caldilinea. The sequence goes on from JANWYX010000316.1 coordinate 11,021, forward strand.
GGCAGCGGCGCGAAGATAGACGCTGCAGGTCGCTTCGGCGCAGCGCCGCCAAGAAAAACGCGCCGCATGCGCCAGCCCGCGCTGACCCAATGTGCGCCGCAGCGCCGGCTGGCTCATCAACAGATGCAGCGCAGCGACCAGCCCCGCCTCGTCTTGCGGGTCGAACGTGATCGCTGCGTTGCCCGCCACTTCCTGCACGCCAGGCGCACGGCTACAGATCACCGGCGTCCCGCTTGCCATCGCCTCTAGCACAGGCAAGCCAAAACCTTCAAACAGGCTGGGATAGACGAACGCCTCTGCGCCTGCATACCAGGCAGGCAGTATTTCTTGCGAAATAAAGCCCGGAAAGTATACGGCGTCGACGAGACCCAACTCCTGAACGATGCGAAAGAGTTCAGCGTACCACCATCCTTTGCCGCCGGCCAGCACCAACTTCACTTCTCGATCGGACGGAGCGCACAGCGCACGCCAACGGGCGAAGGCACGCACCAGCAAAGCTAGGTTTTTACGTGGTTCCAACGTGCCAAGGTAGAGCAGATAACGCGGCGGTGCACCACTCTGGCGACGGAAGGCCTCCAACTCTGCGGGCGAGTACGGCCTGAAGCGCGTCGACACTCCATTATGAATCACGACGATGCGGTCCGCCGACGCTGCAAAATAGCGCTGCAAATCATCGGCCGTCTGTCCGCTCACGGCGATGATCCGGGCAGCCCGCTTCACACTGGCGCGACAGAGGGCGGTCAGATATGTGCGTTTGACGGGAGGCAACGTCTGTGGAAGCCGCACAAAAGAGAGGTCATGGACGGTGACCACGCCAGGGCAAGGCGCAGCCAGAGGCAGCACGTTGACGAGGCCATGCACAAGGTCGGCGTGTTGACGACGCAGGTGCAAGGGCAATTGCGTCTGCTCCCAGAGAATACGCGCCATTGGCCGCTCTAACAGTCTGGTGGAGCGGATCAGGCGAACGCCGGATGCTTCAAAGGAGTTGATGTGAAGATAGGCGAAAAATTCCCAGACCGGCGAGCTGCGATTCCTCTCTTCAAGCGCCAATTCGCCAAGGGCGCGCACCAGCTCGGCGCTGTAGGTGCTCACGCCTGCACTGCGATAGCCTACCTGATCGCTGATCAATTGTGCGTTGAGCGCAACTTTCATGAACGCCCCAACACCTCCCGATACAGGTTCACCGTGCGCTGCGCCACCTGCTGCATCGTAAAGTGCGCCAGCACGCGGCGCCGTCCCGCCTGCGCCAACCGGATGCGCATCTCCACATCATCCAGAAGCATCTGAAGCTGTTGGGTCAACGCCCGACGGTCACCTTCGGGGAAGATCAAGCCGGCGTCGCCGACCACCTGGGGAATCTCGCCGCTATCGCTGCCCACGACAGGTGTTTCGCACGCCATCGCCTCGATCAAGACGCGACCGAACTGCTCCTTCCAGCTCGGTGTGGTGCGGCTAGGCAAGACCAAAACGTCGATGCTGCGGTAAAAGGCGGGCATCTCTGTGCTGGGGATACGGCCGACAAAGGCAACGCGCTGCGCAACACCAAGCCTCGCCGCCAAGGTTTGCAGCGTGCGCTGCTCGCTACCTTCGCCCGCCAGCGTGAGCCGCCATTCTCCTCGCAGCTGAGCACAGGCGTGCAGCAGATCGTCGAGTCCTTTCTCGGGCAAAAGCCCGCCGGCGTAACCGACGTGCAGGTGGCTGGCGAGATCGCTGCGCGCTTGGGCCGGAGCGAAATGTGCCGGATCGACGCCGAACTGTGGAATCACCGCCAACGCGCCGACGTAACCCTTGCGCCGTAGGACGTTCGCCGCATCCTCGCTGCCGGCGATGGCTGCGGCGGCTGCAACGTAGTTGGCGCGCTCAAACCAGGAAAAGGGCGGCGGATAGCGGCGCAACAGATTCTGCCACGTAAAGAAAAGCGCCGGAATGCGCTGGCGCTGCGCCGCGCGTAGCGCCAACCACGTGGCGAAGTTGTACGGCTCTTCGTCCATGTGGAGCAGGTCAGGCGCAATGCGACGAATCTCCGACGGAAGCGTCGGATAAAAATGAAGATGGAACGCCCCGTTGAAGCAAATGGGGATCGAACGCAACCGGTAGCCTTCGGTATATCTCGGCTGCAACGGTTGTGCGCCGCGACGATCGCGCCAGGATGGCGGCGTCAACACAATTAGCTCCACCCCCAGCGCCGCGATCTCTTCTGCCTTGCGCTGATAGGCGCCGACCACCATCGCCTTACTGACCAGAAGCACGCGCATGCGCCCATTATAAACTGGGTTCATCCCACCGACGGATTTCCCGCCCTTGTGCTATGCTATAGTGCGATCCAAAAGCGCGCAGATTCGTTTCGGACGAAAGTGTTGATAAAGGACGTAGAGACAAGATGAGAATTCTGCTTTATACGGGCAAAGGAGGCGTGGGCAAGACCAGCATCAGTGCGGCCACCGCCGTGCGCTGCGCCGAGCTAGGCTATCGCACTGCGGTGCTCTCCACCGATCCCGCACATAGCTTGGGGGACAGCTTCGACCGCCGCATCGGCAGCCAGATGGTTGAGCTGGCGCCGAATCTCTGGGGGCAGGAGATCGACCTGCTCAGCCAGATGGATCAGTACTGGGGCACGGTGCAGAGTTACCTAAATGCACTCTTCATGTGGCAGGGCATGGACAGCCTCGTCGCCGAGGAGACGGCGGTGCTGCCCGGCATGGAGGAGCTGGCCAGCCTGATGCAGATCACCTCCCTGGCGGAAAGCGGTCGCTTCGACGTGATCATCATCGACGCAGCGCCCACCGGTTCCACGCTGCAACTGCTTAGTTTTCCGGACATCGCCCGCTGGTATATCGAGAAAATCTTCCCGTTTCAGCGCAAAACCATTCAGCTGGCGCGGCCAATGGTCAAGCGCATGACCGACATGCCGCTGCCCGACGATGAAATCTTCGACAGCATCGAGGAGCTGGTCAGTTTTCTAGAGCGTATGAGCAAACTGCTCAGCGACGGGCGAGTGAGCAGCATGCGCGTGGTGCTGAACCCCGAGAAAATGGTGGTCAAGGAAGCGCAGCGCGCCTACACCTATCTGAATCTCTACGGCTACAGCGTGGACGCCGTGATCTGCAATCGAGTGTTTCCTCACTCCATCGCCGATCAATATTTCGACACGTGGAAGAGCGCACAGGCGCAGAACCTGGAGCTTGTGCACGAATGTTTTTATCCTTTGCCGATCCTGGAGGCGCCATTCTTCGAGCAGGAGGTGATCGGCATTCCCATGCTGCGCCAGATGGCCGAAGCAGTCTTCGGCGCGGAGCCGGTGCGCGGGGGCGAGGGCGACCCAACCCGTCACTATTACATCGGAAAGCCGCAGGAAATCTTCCGCAACGGCGCCCACTATGTGCTGAGCTTGCCGCTGCCGTTGGTCGAACGCAGCGAAGTGCATCTGCACCGCAGCATCTTCGACGAACTGATCATCCGCATCGGCAACTGGAAACGCAATGTGGCGCTGCCGATGGGATTGGCTCGATTGGACATTGCAGGAGCGAAGTACGAACAGGATCGTCTGAACATCTATTTCAAAATCAACGAGACGACGCCCGAAATCAGCGAA
>JANWYX010000405.1 GCA_025055055.1 Caldilinea sp.
GTTATTGTCATATCGTTATTCTGGGTCACGATTGCGTGGATAACGGCGAGCTATGTGCCGGCGTTTGCAGCGTCCTTGCCCAAAATTGCGTTTGAAACGCCGGTGATTCAATCTCTCCTGTGGTGGCTGGCGGTCATCACCTTAGGGCTCTTTCTGATCATCCAGTTGAATCTGTTCTGGACGACGATGCGTTGGTTTCGCTCGTCGAGCCATGCGTCTGTTATGCAGGCGCTGGCTGAATTTGATGTTCGACGCAGTTGGGAGCTGTTTTGGACCGCCCTTCCTCTGTTAGTAACGCTCGCCCTCTTCTTCTGGGTGCTGATCGGTAGCCCGATCACTTGACAATTTGAGGAGATCGACGGAATAATAAGACTGCCTTGTGCAAACCTTGTGCGTATGTCTGTTGAATGCATTGACATGCCTGCGAAGCGCCCGGGTCGCATTGAAGATCTATTAGAGGGAACGTATGTTGAAGCTGCCGCAATCCTCCACTGACCGCAAGCACTTTGTCATAGTTGGGGCGTTGGTATTCATTGCCACGATCGCACTGGGATTTTTCCTGCTGGCGATCTTGCCGGTCAAGGCGCAACATTCAGTCCAAGCTGAGCCAATTCGATGGCTGTTCCAGTTGCACGTCTGGTTGATTGCCTTCCTCTTTGCGCTCGTCGTTGTCTTTATGCTGTATGCGCTGATTGTCTTTCGTAAGCGTAAAGATGACGACTCAGAAGGAGAACATTTTGAGGGTAATGCGACTTTAGAGGTGATCTGGACGGTCATTCCTTTGATTCTAGTGATAGTTTTCTCCTTCATCGGTTTTCAGACCTTACGCGATGTTACTCGAGGGGGCGACGAAGTGCAGGTGGAAGCGGTCGGTTTTCAGTGGGCCTGGACATTCAATTATCCCAATGGCGTCGTCAGTCAAGAGATGGTGCTGCCCGTGAACAAGCCGGCCTTGATCTCGCTGCGGGCGACCGACGTCGTCCATTCGTTTTGGGTAGTGGAATGGGGGCCGAAGCAAGATCTTGTTCCGGGGATGACCACACATTTGCACATTACGCCGACTAAAGTCGGTGAATTCCAGATCGTCTGTGCAGAACTGTGTGGCCTCTCACACTGGAATATGGTGGCGAAAGTGCGCGTCGTGCCCGAAGATGAATATATCGCTTGGATGAATCAAAAGCTGGCGGAACAGAATATCCAGATGGCCAGTCGCTAGTTTTTGTTGAGAATCCGCAAATAGGGGGGATTCACCTATGCAACTCACTTCTTTGGGATTGGTTAGAGGCATCATCGGCTACTTCGTCGGTCTGGTGATCGGGATGGCCGTCGTGGTGATCTCGCGACTTGCGCTGGGCATGTCGGCCTGGGACCAGGAGGCGGGATGGGTTGGCGGCATTATTTTTGCTATGATCGGATTTATGTGGGCCGTCGGCTCTTTGACCGACTGGTTTAAGTGGACTCGTGGCGTCGAGACGCCCTTTCACCATGGTCCGCCGGTCGGCAAACCGGCCTGGACTCGTTATTTCAGCGTCGATTACAATCACAAGGTGATCGGCATTCAGTACGGCGTCACCGGCTTTCTGCTGTTGATTCTTGGCGGCAGCTTTGCCCTTGTGTTTCGGGCGGAGCTGGCCGACTCCGGCATTTCTTTCCTGCAGCCTGGCACTTACAATACGTTTTTAAGTATGCATGCTTGGGTGGCGCTGGCATCGATCTTGCTTGGCGTCGGTGGTATGGCCAACTACTTGGTGCCGCTCATGATCGGCGCCGAGGACATGGCTTTTCCTCGTCTGAACGCCTTCGCCTACTGGATCAACGTGCCGGCCATCATTACGCTGATGATCAGCATGTTGTTCGGCTGGGATTCCGGCTGGACGGCCTATCCACCGTTGAGCTTGCGCGGGCCGGTCGGCTATCAGATGGTCTTTTGGGCCATTTTTGGCATCGGCCTATCGTCGATCCTCGGTTCGTTGAACCTGATCGTGACAATGCTGACGATGCGCCCCAAAGGCATGACGCTCTTCCGCATGCCGATCTTTTGCTGGGCCATCTTTGCGACGAGCATCATTCAGCTCACCGCTACGCAGCTGATCGGTCTAGCCTTCTTAATGCTCTCTTTCGAGCGCAGTCTGGGCATGCCCTTCTTCAACCCCCTTTACAATGCATTGGGTGAAAACATCGGCGGCCAGCCGCTGCTCTTCCAACATCTTTTCTGGTTCTATTCCCATCCGGCGGTGTATGTCTTTGTGTTGCCCGGCCTAGGCGTTATCAGCGAGTTGTTGCCGGTCTTTGCACGCAAGCCGCTCTTCGGCTACCGTTGGATTGCGCTTTCCAGTCTGGCGATTGCGCTGGTCGGTTTCCTGGTCTGGGGCCACCACATGTTCACCTCTGGCTACGGCGAATATTTGCGCGTGGTCTTCATGATTTCGACGTTGCTCGTCGCTGTGCCGACCGGCGTCAAATTCTTTAGCTGGCTAGGCACGTTGTGGGGCGGTCGCCTGACCTTCCCGACGCCGATGCTTTTCACGCTCGGAGCCATTTCGGTCTTCCTGATCGGCGGCCTGAGTGGCCCCATCCTGGCGACGGCGGCGACCGACCTCTTCCTGCACGACTCCTACTTTGTGGTCGGGCACTTCCACGCCACCATCTTCGGTGGCTTTGTCTTCCCGTTCTTCGCCGCCATCTACTACTGGTACCCAAAAATCACAGGGCGTATGTATAATGAGACGCTCGGCAAGATTCACTTCTGGCTGATGACGCCCGGTTTTTGGGTGATGAGTCTGGCGCAGATGACGGCCGGCACAATGGGTATGCGCCGTCGCATTGCCGACTACGATCCGGCGCTTGGCGTCGAACCGGTGCACCTATTAATCACAATTGCCGGCTTTGTGATTGCCTTCTCGATCTTGCTGATGATCTACAACCTCTTCACCAGCGCCGAGATCGGCGCGCTGGCGGGCAACAACCCGTGGCGCTCGCGTTCGCCGGAATGGCAGATTCCTTCGCCGGTCCCGGAGCATAGCTACGCACGGCCGATCACAGTTGTGGGTGAACCTTATGATTACGGTCTGGCAGGTTCCACTTACGTAGCGATGGCGGGTGCAGGCGACGATTGATTCCTTGAGCGATCCATTATGTGATCCCTTGAGCTTCAGAGGAGCTGAGAAGGAAACATTATCATGGCGAAACAAGGGTACGGCTTTGTAATTCTCATCGGCGTCCTTCTGGCCGTGCTGACGGTCATCGAGTATTATATGGCGCTTTGGCATTTCGGTGCTGCTCTGCTTTTGCTGGTGGCGGCGCTGAAGGCGATCCTGGTCGTCTACTTCTTTATGCATGTCAGCCGGCTCTGGAAGACGGAAGAGGAGCATTGATCCATGGCTGCGATCACCACCGGCGCGCACGCCGTCGCCGTCCATCACGAGGCTCACGACGATTACGCCGTTCAGTTGCGCAGGAATCGCCTGGGACTTTGGCTTTTCTTCATTTCCGAAGCGTTTCTGTTCGGCGGTCTGCTGGCCACACGCTTCTATCTGTGGGGCAACACCCGACCGGAGCTTGACCAGGCCATCGGCCTGATTGTCACCTCTGTGCTGTTGCTCAGCTCGGTCTCTATGCGTCTGGCGGAGACCGCCATGGAGAAGGGGAATCGGCAACTCTTTTCGATCTTCATTTTGCTTACGGCCTTCTTCGGTCTGGTCTTCCTCGGCGGCGTTGTGATCTTCGAGTGGGGGCTGGTCCCGGCCCTTTACAAGGGGCACCTGACCCCGTGGGGCGACAAATATGGCGCCGTCGTCTTCGCCATGACCGGCATGCACGCTCTGCACGTGGTTTCGGGCATTGTCTTTATCTTCATCATCTGGAACTTGGCGCGCAAGGGACACTTCTCCCCGCAGCGCCACTGGGGCGTGGAGTCCTGCGCCATCTACTGGCACTATGTGGACGTTGTGTGGATTTTCTTCTACCCGGCCCTGTACCTGATCGGCAACGCGGTGCATTTGTCGCATTGATAACGTTTTTCGCACAGAGACAGATGTATAATGCGCAATGTATGAAGGGCGTTGGCCTGAGCATACATTGCGCATTTTCTATCTGCTGAGAGGTTAAACCATGCATCCACTGCTGAGAGCGCTTTTGGGGCCCTGGGAGTTGCGGTGGGAGGTGCTGATCCCACTGGTGTTCTTCGGTTCGCTCTATGCGCTCGGATGGGTGCGTCTGCGACGCCAGAGCAGAACGCAGAAGGTTGCCAGCCAGTGGCGGCTGACCATGTATTACCTAGGACTCGGCTCGATCGCGCTGGCGTTGATGTCGCCGATCGACTGGTTGGGCACACAGTTGCTCACGATGCACATGGTGCAGCACAAGATTTTGGTGATGGTCTCTGCGCCGCTGATCTGGCTGGGCAATCCCTACCCGGTGGCGCTCTGGGGGCTTCCGCTCCCCGTGCGCCGGGCGCTGACCGCCGGCATTGCGGGCGATACGTGGCTGCGCTCCAGCTTGAAAGCGCTCGGCCAACCGGCCATTTGTTGGCTTGTGTTCACTTTCACGTACCTTGCCTGGCATGATCCCTTCCTGTACGATCTGGCTTTGCGCGTGGAATGGGTGCACAATCTGGAGCATCTGACCTTCTTTCTGACAGCCATGCTTTTTTGGTGGCCGGTCGTGAATGGCGCGCCGCGGCTTCACAAGAGCATGCCTTATTGGGGGCGGATTCTTTTCGTGCTCGCCTTTGTTCCGCCCAACGCCATTGCCGGTTTTGCCATCGCCAACTCCCCTGAAGTCATCTATACTTACTACACGACGGTTCCGCGGCTCTATGGGATGTCTGCCCTGGAGGATCAGATGATCGGCGGAGCCGTGATGTGGGTGTGGAGCAGCGAGATGATGATCGACGTCGCCGTTATTATGCTCGGCGTGATGTCGTTGAAGGAGCGCAAGCGCAAGCAGAAACAAGTCGAGGCGGCCAAGGTTGCGCAAAAGACCCTCTCCGAACGGCGGCTCGATCGGGTAGAGGTGATCGGATGACGCGCCGATATTACAGTGGGCGCCAAGCGCGGTGGATTGCACTCCTACTTGTCTTGGTGTGGCTGATGATTGCAGCGAATGGGAGGCCTGCAGCTGCGCACGGAGGCGGGACGCCGCAAATCGTCGATGTCCCTGCCGGCCCGTATCGCCTGTTCGCATGGACTACGCCCGACCCCTGGCGCGCTGGCGAGGTTGCGCACATCACCGTCGCTGTTACACGAGTGGATGCCGCAGGTCAGGTCTTTCCGGTCGCCGACGCTCAGGTGACGATACGCCTGGCCTCGGAGATGCAGCCGGAGCAGATTGTGGCCCTTTCGGCGCAGCCGGTAAGCGCCGTGGCGACCGGCTTCTATGAACTCGACTACAAGCTTCCGAGTGATGGCCTGTGGCGCATTGAGGTGGAGGCGCGCGGAGCCGAAGGCGTCGGCGTCGTCGCCTTCGCCATGGAGGTTGAGCCGGCTGCCTCCAGCCTGCGGTGGTTTTGGTTTGTAGGAGCGCTGGCGGCGGCGAGCGTTGCCTTCGGCCTGCTGTTGGCAAGGCGCCGGCGTTCATCACAAGAGCAAACGGTTGCGCGTAGAACGGCGCAGCCTTCGTTGCCGATCAAGGGATGAGGTATGATTCTTCTGAAGCTTTTCAGTAAAAAATGGATCATCTTGACGGTCGCTGTGGCGCTGTTGATGGCGCTGTTTGTGCGATTGGGTTTCTGGCAGCTCGACCGCTATGAGCAAAAGCGGGCCTACAACGCATTGCTTGCTCAACGGTGGGCGCAAGAGCCCTTCAACTTGAGCCGAGAGCCTCTGCCCGCCGATCTGAAGGAAATGGAATATCGTCGCGTCACGGCCGATGGCTATTTTGACTATGACCATCAGATTGTGTTGAGAGGACAGGTTTACCGGGATGCGGCGGGCGTGGTGTTGGTCACGCCGTTTGTGATGGACGGCGATCGCGCGGTTCTGGTTGCACGCGGATGGGTTCCCGCCGACAGAGCCGATCCTCGGTTCTGGCCGGAACTCGAAGAACCGGTGGGCGCGCCGATGATCGGCCTGATTCGTCCTTCGCAGGCGGCGCCGAATGGACAGGTCTCCGTAGCCGCGGACGACGCCGGACGTGAGTGGTATCGCATCGACATTGCGGCGATTCAAGCGCAAATGCCTTATCGGTTGGAGCCGGTGTGGATTCAACAATTGCCGGAGCCTTCGCGCCCGATCGATCGGCTGCCGGTGCGCGAGGAGCCGACGGCGCTCGACGCCACTACCCACATGAGCTATGCCGTACAGTGGTTCTCCTTCGCAGTTATTGCCGGATTCGGCTACGTAATGTTTGTGCGCTTTAAAGAGCGCCGGGCAATGTCGGCGGCGCACACCGTCGATGTGTTCCCATCTTCTGTCGAGGAGCATGAAGAGAAAGTGAACGAAAGCGCCGCTGTCGAAACGTCCACCTCTGCGATGTCGTCAAAAGTCGCCTGAAATGGATGTACAACACAGCATGATCGTCTTGCAAGCGCCTCGAAAAACGTGCTTCCAAAAATATTGTCATATAAGATAAGGTGAACTTATTTGCATGATCAAAAGCACAACGGTAAAAGAGGGCACGCCATCTGAATCCGACCTGACGCGTGAACAGGCGCTGATGCGCCTAGCAATCGGTGACTATATCATGCTGACCAAGCCGCGCATCATCTTGCTGTTGCTGGTCACCACCTTTGTGCCGATGTTTCTGGCCGGGCCAAGCGCTCCTGACGGCTGGCGAATTCTCTGGACGATGGTGGGCGGTTTTCTTGCAGCGGGGGGCGCCAATGCGCTCAATCAATTCGTCGACCGGGACATCGATCATGTCATGGTGCGCACGCGACGCCGGCCGCTTCCCAGCGGCCGCATGAAGCCGGCGCATGCGTTGCTCTTCGGTGTTCTGCTTGGCGCGGTGAGCTTTTGGGTGCTCTGGCGGCAGGTCAACCTGCTCTCTGCGGTGATTGCGCTGTTTGGGCTGCTGTACTATGTCTTTGTATATACGCTATTGTTGAAGCGTTCGAGTACGCAAAACATTGTGGTCGGCGGTCTTGCGGGCGCCGTGCCTCCGCTGGTGGGATGGGCGGCGGTCGCCAACGAGATTTCGCTGCTGCCTTTACTGATGGTCATGATCGTCTTTTATTGGACGCCGCCGCACTTTTGGGCATTGGCGCTGATGCGGCAGAAAGAATATCGGGCGGCCGGGGTACCCATGCTGCCTGTCGTTGCGGGGGAACGAGAGACGCATCGTCAAATCCTGCTCTACTCGATCCTGCTCTTTCTGATCGGCGTGCTACCGGTTTTCCTGCGATTGTTGGGGCCGGTGTATCTCGTGCTGGCGTTGATCCTCAACGGAATTTTCTTAGGGCAGGCGTTCGATATCTGGCGCAAACCCACCAACGCGGCGGTGTGGCGTCTGTACAAATTCAGTTTGCTCTATCTGGCGCTGCTCTTTTTGTCGATGGGCGTCGACCGACTTTTCTTCGTTCCACCGACGAACGCCTTGAACTTTGTATGGCGGCTGCCCTTCTGAGCAGGCCGTCATGCCTTGCCGACGTTCCAAAAATGTCGCCAAGATCATCCGGCGTTTTCTTACGTTTTTGCGACATTGCGCCTTCGTGTTGAATCTATTCCCACTACGGTCGCCATTGTTCGACGGAGCGGCGCTCCGTCTTTGCTCTCGCTTTCACCCTCGCTTTGCGAGTGAAAACATTCACCATGCGTCCGGAAGTCCAGCAACGGCTGCTTGACCTAAATCGTCGGTTTTATGCAACGGTCGCCGAGGAGTTCGATCGCAGCCGTCAAGGGTTGCCGGAAGGCATGCGGCGGCTGGCGCATTTGCTGCGGGAGCAGCTGCCGTCTCCCATGCGCGTGCTCGATGTGGGCTGCGGCAATGGACGTTTTGCGCGCGCCCTAGCCGAAATCGGCGTAGTTGGCGACTACACCGGTCTCGACGCCGATGAACGATTGTTGGCGTTGGCGAGAGCGCAGACGCGCAGGTTGGAAAGGCTCTCTTGCCGCTTTATGCAAGTCGATCTGGCTCGGCCCGATTGGGGAGAGGCGGCGACGGAGGCTCCCTACGACGCCGTCGTTGCGCTGGCGGTGCTGCATCACTTTCCGGGTCGCGTTTTGCGTCAACAGCTGATGCAAGAGATGGCAAGCCTGCTGGCGCCATGGGGGCTGCTGGGGCTTTCGACTTGGCAATTTCTCAGCGCTTCTCGTTTTCTGGACCGCACGTTATCATGGGGCGAAATCGGGCTGGACGAGGCGGACGTCGAACCCGGCGACGCGCTTCTCCCCTGGAACCAGGGTGTGCATGCCGTGCGCTATGTTCACCATCTCGACTTGACAGAGATCGAGGAGCTCGTGGCCTCCTGCGGGCTGCGCATCGTGGATCACTTTCGGGCGGACGGCAAGGAGGGGAATTTGAATCTGTTCGTGGTGGCGCAGCGAACCGATTGAACTTGAGAGGGGGTAAGGCCGATAGGATGCCTATCCTGACCATCATCT
>JANWYX010000441.1 GCA_025055055.1 Caldilinea sp.
CGAAGCGGCCATCAACTCCATTGAGTTCAGCCTGCGTGAGAACAACACCGGCTCCTACCCGCGCGGCCTAAGTCTCTTTATGCGCGCGTTGCAAAACTGGAACTACGGGCGCGATCCGCTGGAGCCGCTGCGCTATGAGACGCCGCTCGCCGTCATCAAACGCCGCGTCGGCACCGACCCGGACTTTTTAGGACGCCTGATTCGCATCTACCTGCTCGACAATCCCCATCGCCTCACCGTGCTCGCCGAACCAGACCCGACCTACAATCAACGGCTCGCCGAAGAGGAGCGGCGGGAGCTCGACGCAGCCAAAGCCGCGATGACGCCCGAAGCGCTTCAACGCATCATCGAAAACACGCGCACGTTGAAGGAGCGGCAGCAACGCCCCGATTCACCCGAAGACCTGGCGAAACTGCCGACGCTGAAACTTAGCGACCTCGACCGTACCAACAAGCCGATCCCAATTGCGGTCGACGAACTGGCGGACGGCGGCGCATTGCTCTATCACGATCTTTTTACCAACGGTATTCTCTACCTCAACCTGGGCTTCGACCTCAGCCGCGTCCCACAGGAGCTGCTGCCCTTTGCCCCTTTCCTTGGCCGAGCGCTGCTGGAAATGGGCACCGAACGCGAGGATTACGTCAAATTCTCGCAGCGCATCGATCGAAAAACGGGCGGCGTCTGGTGGTCCGATTATGTTTCGGAAATACGCGGGCAGGAAAAGCCGGCGGCGCGCTTTTTCGTCTCCGCCAAGGCGACCGTGGCACAAGTTCCTGATCTGCTCGACATTCTGCGTGAGATGCTGCTCACCGTACGCCTGGATGACCGCGAGCGTTTTCGCCAGATTGTGCTGAAGACCAAAGCGCGCTGGGAAGCCAGCCTTATTCCTTCCGGCCACGCCTATGTGCGCAGTCGTCTGCAGGCCGGGTTGACTACCGCAGGCTGGGCCGATGAACAGTTGGACGGCGTCGAGGGGCTTTTCTTCGTGCGCAAGCTGGTGGAGCAGGTGGAGCAGGACTGGCCCTCGGTGCTGGAAAAGTTGGAGGCGGTGCGCCGCGCCTTGCTTGGGCGTCAAAACCTCGTCGTCAACGTCACGCTCGACGTCGACAACTGGACGACCGTACAGTCGCAGGTGCTCGCCTTTGTCCAAGAGTTGCCGGAGGCGACGCGTACCGTGGCGGAGTGGCGGGCGCCTCTTTCAAACGATGACGAAGGACTGACGATCCCGGCGCAGGTGAACTATGTCGGCAAAGGGGGCAATCTGTACGCACTCGGCTACACCTACCATGGTTCGATCCACGTTGTCAACAATTTCATTCGCACAGAGTGGCTGTGGAACAAAGTGCGCGCCGAAGGCGGCGCGTATGGTGCGTTCGTCAGCTTCGGCAAGCAGTCGGGCGTCTACAGCTTCCTTTCCTATCGCGATCCCAACCTAGAAAGGACGCTCGCCATCTATGACCAGACGGCCGAAATGCTGCGCACGGTTGAACTGAACGAAGATGAACTCACCAAAAACATCATCGGCGCCATCGGCGACGTTGACGCCTATCAACTTCCCGACTCCAAAGGCTTCACCTCGATGGTGCGCTGGCTAATCGGTGAAACCGACGAAATGCGCCAGCAGATGCGCGAGGAAATTCTGGCCACGACTGTGGCGGATTTTCGCAGACTGGGCGAGGCATTGGCGGAGCTGAACCGCCAGGCGCGCGTGGTGGTGATGGGATCTTCTGACACTCTCAACCGCCTCAACAGCGATGGGCGCCGTCTGAGGATGACAAAAGTGATGTAAGTCACACAGGAGCTTATCCGGCTGCGTCTATGGCATCCCTCTCGACCCCCTTTGCACTCAAGTTGATGCGCGCAGCGGCCAGCGCAGCCAACCTGACCTGGCCGCTGAACGGCCGCATCTTTCGCGAACGGCTCGAAATCGACCGCAACTGTTCGCTCTGGGCCAGCAAAACGCCGGGGTATCGCCCACGCCCTGCGCTGAAAGGCGTCATCCACGCCGATCTCGCCATCATCGGCGGCGGCTTCACCGGCGTCAGCACGGCCTATTATGTGAGTCGACGTTTTCCCAACCGGCGCATTGTATTGCTAGAAGCGGCTGCCCTGGCGAACGGCGCCAGCGGTCGCAACGGCGGCATGATGCTGAATTGGGTGAACGGTTTCGAAGATGCACCGCCGGAGCTGGCCGCGCGCATTTACCGGACAACAAGCGCCGGCATCGAAGCCTTGTGCAGGCTGATCGAAGAGCATCGCCTTCCGGTGGAGTATCGCCGCGATGGCACGGCCACCATCTACACCTCTTCGGCGCGCGCTGAGGCCGCACACGCCGAAGTCGAGGCGCAGAACGCCCTTGGCATTCCCACGCGTTTCCTGAACTCATCTGAGTTGCGCAACTATCTTCATATCGAGCACGGTTGTGGCGCCGTGCTTGACCCATGCACCGGGCAGATCAACGGAGCGCAACTGGTGCGTGGGTTGGCGCCGGTGCTGGAGACCCGAGGTGTGCAAATTTACGAAGGAACGCCGGTTATCCGCATCGAAGAGGGCCGTTGCATTACACTGACGACGCTGGAGGGTTTGGTGCGCGCCGACGCCATTGTGCTGGCGACAAATGGGTATACAGGCGCGCTCGGCTATTTCCGCGATGCACTCTTTCCGCTGCATTCGCATGTATTCGCCACGGCAGCGCTGCCGGTCGAGGTGCGCGAGCAGTTGGGATGGCGCGGATTGGCGGGCTTTTCCGACGATTTGGATCGCATTTCTTACGCCTCAATGACATGCGATGGTCATCTGGTCTTCGGCGGCGGTGGGAATCACGCGTATAGCTACCTATTCAACAATCGCACCGTCTTCCCCGGCGGTGCGCCCGCTGCGCGTCACGCCCATGCTGCCATGGAGCGCACGCTCCATCGCTATTTTCCGTCCGGCCAGGCTCTGCCGATTGCGCATCGATGGGTCGGCACATTAGGCGTCACCTTCGACCGTCGCCCCCTGATCGGGGTGCGCGGAGAACATCGCAACGTCTACTACGCACTTGGCTACTCCGGTCACGGCGTCACGCTAGCCAACCTTGCAGGGGAAATTCTATGCGATCTGTACAGCGGAGACGACAGCCGCTGGCGAGATCTCCCCTTTGTGCAGAGCAGCTATCCCCGCATTCCACCGGAGCCATTTCGATGGATTGGCTATCACATTTTCACGCGTCTGACGGGAAAATCTCCGCGCGTCTGATTGTGTGTTATTGTGTGTTGCCTAGAAGGTTTTAAGCCGACCTCCGTTCGACGCATCGGCCCAAAACATTGCGTCCATTCGATGCGGCAAGTCCTCGGCTTTTCTTTGTGCAAAGACGCACGGTTTTGCCGTGCGTCTTTGGATTGACGAATTGATCGAGAGAAGAGGGCTGTTTCACCCGATGTCGTCGAAGTACTCCATCTCTTCCGTGCTCCACTTCTCCGGCGAGCGCCACAAACCCGAAAGCAGCAACTCTCGAATGAACATCATTTCCTTTGGGAGACGGTCGTAGAGCTTAAAAAACAGGTCATCGTGAGAGGCGATCTCCTTCACCCACTCGTCGCGGTCGATAGACATAATGGCATCAAAATCTTGACGGGTGAAATGCTCTAGCCCGCGCCAGTCGATGTGCTCGTAGCGGGGCACCCAGCCGAGCGGACACTCGACGCCCAGGCTTTTGCCGCGCACGCGCTCGACGATCCATTTCAACACACGCATGTTCTCGCCGAAGCCCGGCCACAGGAAGTTGCCCTGTGCATCTCGGCGAAACCAGTTGACGTTGAAAATGCGCGGCGGATTCGGAATGTGGCGACCGAAGTCGAGCCAATGGTTGATGTAGGCCCCCATATGATAGCCTGCGAACGGCAGCATGGCGAAAGGATCACGGCGCACCTCGCCAACCTTGCCGAACGCCGCTGCGGTCATCTCCGAGCCCATGGTGGCGGCGCTGTAGACGCCGAACGCCCAGTTAAAGGATTGATAGATCAGGGGCACGACGCTGCTGCGACGGCCGCCGAAAATGAAGGCCGAGATGGGCACGCCTTGTGGGTCGTCGTAAGCGGGATCGACCGAAGGGCATTGGCTGATCGGAGCCGTGAAACGCGCATTCGGATGCGCTGCCTTGCGTCCGCACTCCGGCGTCCAATCCTGCCCTTGCCAGTCGATCAGGTGGGCGGGCGGCTCCTTGGTCATCCCCTCCCACCAGACGTCGCCGTCGTCGGTCAGAGCCACGTTGGTGAAGATGGTGTTGGCGCGGATCGTCTCCATGGCGTTGGGGTTGCTCTCGTAATTGGTGCCCGGCGCCACGCCGAAGAAGCCTGCCTCCGGATTGATGGCGTAAATTTTTCCGTCATGGTTGGGCTTGATCCAAGCGATGTCATCGCCCACCGTGGTCACTTCCCATCCCTCCTCGCGAAACGGCTTCGGAGGGATGAGCATGGCGAAGTTGGTCTTGCCGCATGCACTGGGAAACGCGGCAGCTACATAGGTCTTCTCCCCTTCAGGACTCTTGACGCCCAGGATCAGCATATGCTCGGCCAGCCATCCCTGCTCGCGCGCCAGCACTGAAGCAATGCGCAAGGCGAAACACTTTTTCCCGAGCAGTGCGTTGCCGCCGTAGCCGGAGCCATAGCTCCAAATGGTGCGTTCCTCTGGGAAATGCACAATATACTTCTGCTGGGGGTCGGGGTTGCAGGGCCACGGCACGTCTGGCTGGCCGGGCTCCAGCGGCATGCCGACGGAGTGAAGACAATGGACGAATTCGCCGTCGCCGAGCGCCGCGAGCACAGGTTTTCCCATGCGCGTCATGATGCGCATATTCACCACTACGTAGGGCGAGTCGGTCAGTTGCACGCCGATATGAGAAATGGGGGAGCCGATCGGCCCCATGCTGAATGGAATCACGTACATTGTGCGGCCGCGCATCGAGCCGTCAAATTTCGGGCATAACTCCTCCTTCATCTTGCGCGGGGGCACCCAATTGTTGGTGGGGCCGGCTTCCTTGCGGCTCAACGAGCAGATAAACGTGCGATCCTCAACGCGCGCTACATCACTCGGGTGAGAGCGAGCCAGAAAACTGTTGGGGCGTTTCTCTGGGTTGAGGCGGATAAAGGTGCCTTTCTGCACCATCAACTCACAAAGCGCATCATACTCCTCCTGAGAGCCATCGCACCAGTGAACGCTCTCGGGCTTGCATAGCTCGACCATCTCCTCAACCCATTTACGCAATGCCTGATTTTTCACATACTCTGGAATGGCAAAGTTCATGTGTCTGCTCCCCTGTTGGTTGTATATTGAAGACGATCTTCCTTCACCGGGCCAGCCTCCATTTGCTTGACGTCTATACTATATCGAGCCAAAACTAGGTGTACAAGTGACACTTATCCCCTCGATGACAGGAACACGCGCCCCGACATCGATGGAGAGAAAACGGGGCGCCGGAAAGCTTCCTTTCCGTTCCAGCGTTCGGAATCCGACCTACGTGCAACGGCGCCCCCCGATGGTACAGTTACCGCTATATGATTGATTGTGGAAAAATAGGATATACACTTCGGGTTCACCCATGACGACGCAGCGCAGAGCCACATTAATTTACAACCCCCACGCCGGATTCGACGACTGGTTACAAAATATCAAAGCCACCGTCGCATTCTGGCGTTCCCACGGCTGGGAGGTGAGCTTGCGAGAGACGGGGCGACCTTCTCACGCCACCGAGCTGGCCGGCGAGGCGGTGCGCAACGGGCATCAGCTCGTCCTGGCGGCGGGCGGCGACGGCACCATCCATGAAGTGGCGAACGGGTTGCTCGGCACGCAGACTATTTTGGCGACGTTGCCGGCGGGCACCACGAACTGCTTCGCACGCGACCTCGGCCTTCCGTCGCCCAATGGCGCAAATCCATACTGGCTCATCGAAACGTCTGAACGACAGATGGCGGGAACTGTGCAGACCATCGACGTAGGCGAGTGTAGCAACGGACGCTCGTTTATCCTGTGGGCGGCGGTGGGCGTCGACAGCCGCATCGTGGAAAGCGTCGAGCCACGCTCTCGTCTCCTGAAGCGTTTCGGCATCGCAGGTTATTTCGCCAAGGCGACGCTGCCGTTTCTTTTATATCAAGGGGAAGAGGTGCGCGTTGGCGTGGATGACGTCGTGCTCGAAGACGAAGTGTTGGATGTGATCGTCGCCAATTCACGGCTTTACGCGGGTGGACTTTTCAACCTCAGCCCGCGCAGCATGCTCGACGACGGTTTGTTTGATGTGTGGATTTTACGAGGACGCTATTCTCCGCAGATGCTGGCGCACAGTCTGCGCATTATGACGGGAAGGCACATCGGCCGGTCGGATATTCTGCATCTTACGGGCCGTCGTATCGTGATTGAGACGAAACGACCTCAACCCTTTCATTTGGACGGCGAACTGCACCGCGCCACGCCGGTCGAGATAACGCTGGAGCCGAGCTTTCTGCATGTGCTGGCGCCCCAAGATGCGCCTAAAGATTTGTTCGTACGGTCCGGCACACCGTTAAAACAGGCGATTGAGGATGGATGCGTCGAACACGACTTTTAAGGACGATGCCAGCCTCGAAAATAGCACCTCTCGCCAGCAAACTTGCTCAACGTCCAGTTCGACTTCGCCGTTTTCGCCACTGATCAAAGGTGACGGCCAACAAGATCACTGCCCCGATTGCCGCAGGTTGCCAGTAGGTGGGAAATCCAAGCAGATTGAGGCCGGTGCGGATGGTCTGCATCAGCGCAGCGCCGATCAACACACCGAGAATCGTCCCCTCACCGCCGAAGAGGCTGACGCCGCCGATGACGGCAGCCGCAATGATGTCCAACTCGTACCCTTCGGCGGCGGTCGGTGCGGCCACGCCTAACCGTGCGGTCATCAGGATGCCGCCGATAGCGGCCAATACCCCACAGCTGACATAGACAAAAAGCTTGACCGACTGCGTCTTGATGCCCGAAACACGCGCAGCCTCTTCGTTGCCACCCACGGCGTAGATGTGACGTCCCGTCACCGTCCTGCTCAGAAAAAGCGAGACCAGTGCTGCCAGCACAAGCATGACAATGACCGGCAAAGGCACCGGCCAGGCGCCGATCATCACATCGAGCTGACCGATCTGGTTGAATTCTGACGGCAGCTGACGCACCGGCCAACCGCCGGTGACGCCATAGGTAACGCCGCGCGCAATGCTGAGCATGCCCAGCGTAGCGATAAACGGAGGCAAGCGCAGGCGCGTCACCAACAGACCGTTGATCAGGCCGATCAGACCGCCGGTTGCAATGCCACCCAAGATCGCCAGCGGCACAGGGACGTTGTTCACCGCCAACATGGCCGCGGCCAGCCCGGAGAGCGCCATGTTCGATCCGACGGAAAGGTCAATGCCTGCGGTCAGGATCACCATGCACTGCCCGAACGCCGCAATGGCAATCCAAGAGAACGCGCGCAACATGTTGAACACATTGCGCGTGGTCAAGAAGGTGTCGGTGGCCAGCGAAAGAAAGATCACCCAGAGGAGGAAGATCGCTAAAATTCCGAGTTCCTGAACGTTGATGGTTCTGCGCCACGCCGGGCGCTCTCGGGTGATCTGAGCAGAAGGGGCGCTTTTTTCGGCGCCTGCTGCACGTTCTTGCATGGAGATTCTCGTCTACATGACTTGGAGTTTGGCGATTTGTCAAAGATCGGTATAGGCGTTCTGACAGGTCTGAGCGCCCAGACCTGTCAGAACGCAACGTGAACGATAATCCGTTCCTGCAGGCCGTGCGTCATTCCGACGCAAAGCCTGCAGCCAAGGTGGATGCAATCAGAAGGGATCGGGCAGCGGCTTGGTGAAGTCGCCTGTCTCCCACGCCTCGATCATAGCGTCCACGTTCTTGGCCGTGACGATGTCCATACCCGAGTCGGTCCAAGAGTCGAACTCCTTCCCGTGCACGATGCGGTCGTAGATCATCTGCACGGTGTCGTACCCCCAACCCCAGTATTTTTGACCGACGAGGCCATGGAGCAGCCCTTCTTTCAAGTACTCGAGCTCAACCGGCAGCGTATCGAAGGCGACGGTCTTCAATCGACCGGAGCGCGCCGCCTCCTCCCACAGCGGCATAGAGCCGCGCTCGGCGAAGAGCGGCCACAGGCCGACGAAGAACCAACCGTCCAGGTCTGGATAGGCCTGCATCGTCTCCTCCACCACCTGGACGCCACGGTTGATGTCGTCGTAGCAGGCGACGGTGGCGACGATCTCTATGCCCGGATATTTGGCGATGCCGTCCTTGAAGCCGCGGATGCGCTCCTCAAGGTTGAAGGCGCCGGGCACGCCGGTCAACAGCGCCACTTTGCCTTCCTCACCCATGGCGCGCACCAGCAGGTCGGCGGCGGCCAGGCCACCGTCATAGTTGCTCACACCCAGGTAGGTGAAGCGCTTGCTGTTGGGCGAGTCGGAGTCCCAGGTCATCACCTCGATGCCTGCTTCGACAGCTTTGTTGATCGGGTCGATGCAGCCATCGGGATCGTTGCAGGAGACGCCGATCGCATCGACGCCGCGCGCGATCATGTCTTCCATCACGCGCGCCTGCTCCGCCATGTCCGAAGCCACGGAGCCAACGTACAGCACTTCGACCTCATATGGCCCCTGCTCGGTCAGCTCTCTGGCCTTGGCAAAGGCGCCGTCGCGGCCCAGTTCAAAGACGGGGTTGTTGAGGGCCTTAGGAATCCAGGCGATCGTAATCTTGCCGTCGGCCAGCGCCGGATGCATGGCTTCAGGCGCCGGCGGCGTGAAACGGAAGGCGTCGGCGGGCGGCTCCCAGCCTTCGGTCGTCCACTCGTGCGGGATGCCCTTGGCGTCCAGCTGGGCCTCGTACTCTTTGAGGTTGGCGGCGGTGATAACGTCGACGCCTGTGTCGATGACGCCGTTGACGACGCCCATGTCGGCGAAGGCCTTGTCCTTGCCCTCGGTGGCGATCTTGTAAATGAGCTGGACGGACTTATAGCCCATGTCGAATTCGCGCTGGGCAACCGTCGCCTGGATGACGCCCTCCTTGATGCCGTTGATGATGTCGGTGGTGGCGTCGAAGCAAACGATCTTGATTTCGCCCACCTTACCAGCCTCTTTCACGGCTGTGGCCCAGGCCGGCCCGTTGTAGGCATAGACGCCAAAGGCACCTGCCAGATCAGGGTTGGCTGCGATCACAGAATTGGCCAGCTCGAGCGCCCGCGCTGCGTCCTCTCTGTCGTTAACCGGCTCCAGCGCTTCGATTGCCGAACCGGCGATGGCGTCGAGGAAGCCGTCGGTGCGCTGCAGCGCGTTGAGCGCCGTGTCGGAGCCGCGACCGATGCCAACCTTGCCGCCCTCCGGCAGCAGTTGCAGCATGACCTGGCCCGCAACCTGACCGGCGGTGTAGTTGTCCGTGCCGATGTAGACCAGCGACACAGAGTCCTCCACCGGCGGCGTATCCAGGGTGGTGACGATGATGCCGGCGTCCGCAGCCTTCTTCATGACCGGCTCCAGCGCGTTGGGGTCAGAAGGCGCAATCGCAATTCCGGTCACTCCTTGGGCAATGTAGGTCTCCATCGCTTCGATCTGTCGAGCGACATCCTCCTGCGGCGGGACGAAGAAGATCACTTGATCGTCGCGTAGACCCAGGTCGGCTGCGGCCGCTCGCACACCTTTTTCAACATTGCTCCAGTAGGGATGGACGGATTTGCCGATCACGACCACCTGGAATTTTTCCATATCTACAGCCGGCGCCGCAGGTGAAGGCGCCTCTACAGGCGCAGGCGCACAGGCGGCCATGATCAATGCTGCAATCAGCGAAAAAATAAAGAGAAGTCGAAACCGTTTCATGGCGCGTTCCTCCACCGGTCTAAAAATTTTATTGCTCCGTGAGTTCCAATCGCACGCTCAAGACTCCGACTCCAAACAAAGCTATCTTCGAGACGAAGGTCCGCATCTTGTTAATAGGCATCACCTCCTCTCCGCAGGACGCAACAGACATTGATCTAAAACAAAAACGGAATCGATCAACGCTTCGCAGCCTCCTCAATCCTCTTCCGCCACGACTTTAGAAAAATCGTCTCTGGCGCCCACCATATAGGAAACGACGCGCTCGCGAAAACTCTGTACATCGCCTGTGACGGGATAATCCGCCACTTTGCGGCCATGGCGCAACACGACCACGCGATCGCCCACCTCGTGGATATCCTCCAGACGATGGCTGATGATGATGATCGATGCCCCCTGCGCCTTCAACTCGCGGATCAGGTCTAACACCTGGGCGATCGCCGAAACGCTGAGCGCAGCGGTCGGTTCATCCATGATGATCACCTTAGCGTTGAACGCTGTGGCACGACCGATAGCGACCGCCTGACGCTGACCGCCGGACAGATGCTCCACCTTCAAACGCACCGAGCTGACGTTGATGTTGAGCCGCCTGAGCAGCTGCTGGGACTGAAGCTCCATGGCGCGTTTGTCCATCACGCGGATCGGCCCCAACGACCAGCGCACCATTTCTCTGCCCAGGAAGATATTGGCGGCGACGTCCAGATTGTTGGCCAGCATAAAATCCTGATAGACCATCTCGATGCCCAGCCGGCGTGCATCGTCTGGCCCGGTGATGTGCACACGCTTGCCTTCCAGGTAAATTTCTCCTTCATCGGGGATGTAAGCGCCGCTCAACACCTTCATCAGCGTCGATTTGCCGGCGGCGTTGTCACCCACCAACCCCAAGACTTCGTTATGCATCAGGGCCAGATCGACCCCACGCAGCGCTTGCACTGCGCCAAAACTCTTCTTGATGT
Organism: Caldilinea sp.; assembly: GCA_025055055.1. Taxonomy (GTDB): domain Bacteria; phylum Chloroflexota; class Anaerolineae; order Caldilineales; family Caldilineaceae; genus Caldilinea. Next base: position 10,808 of record JANWYX010000441.1, read on the forward strand.
TGCGCATCTCCACAATGGGCGTCGTTGCCGTCATTTTCGCCTCACCTGTCCCAATTGTCGTCGTCTTCGCCATGTGTCATAGGTCACAGCGATCACCAACACAGCGCCTAGAACGACGTCCTGCAAATAGGAGGATAGATTGATCAGAACCATGCCGTTGACCATCACCCCCATGATGGCGGCGCCTAGGATGGCGCCCTGCACGGTGCCTTCGCCGCCGAAGAGGCTGGTGCCGCCGATCACCGTCGCAGCGATAGCCCAAAGCTCATAGGCGGTTCCTACCGTGGGTGTGCCTTGTCCCAGCCGTGAGGCTAACAACAGCCCCACCAAACCTGCCATCAGGCTGCTCACAATGAAACAAAAGATTCGCACCCGATTCACCTTGATGCCGGAGACGCGTGCTGCCTCGATGTTGCCTCCGACTGCGTAAATATGGCGCCCCAGCGTGGTGCTGTTGAGCAAGAAGAAGACCAACGTCGCCACGATAACGAGCACAATGAACATGATAGGAATTCTGGCAATCTCTCCCTGCCCAAACCAGAGAAACGGGTGGTTGGAAGGAAAGACGATGGGATATCCCTGCGTCATGAAAGCCGCCAGCCCACGCGCCATCAGCCAGGTGCCGAGGGTGATGATAAAGGGCGGAATGTGCAATTTGGTGACGCAGAAGCCATGCCATGCGCCCACGAGACCGGCGACGATCAGCACGATGATGACCGAAGGCGCAATTCCCAACGGCGGGATCGTTCCCACCCCTTTCATCATGAGCGTGGCAAAGAGCACCCCGGTCAACGCCGTCATCGAGCCGATGGACAGATCGATGCCGCCGCTGATAATCACCAGCAACTGACCGATCGCCAGCAATCCAAAGGTGGCAATAAAACGCATGATGACGGCGAGGTTAGCCGGATTCAAGAAGACGTCGGGACGCTGCCACCAAAAGTAGAGACACAACGCCACGAAGGCGATCACGATCCCCGCCTCGCGAAACTGAACGATGCGAGTGAGGAAGCCCGGCCCCTCGAGCGCCCGCTGCTCCTGCGCGCCTATAGTGTCCATGGTCGACGGCGCCTCCTGCAGAAATAGATTTAGAGGATTGAGGTTGCTTTTGACTTTCTCCAGTATAGCATAACTCTTTCCAAATCGCTAACTGCAAAAATGGCCTAGAGCACAGCCTGTCACGCCAGAGGCTATGACCTATGCGAGCACCTTCTGCGAGTCCAGGCGCGGCCTCCAGCCACATGTCTCAGCAAACCACAAGGCCTTATAATTTTAGGAAGCGCAGCTACGAGCTCGCCTCCAGGTTGCCGGAATCATTGATTAAATTTCCATAGGGCTTCCAGAAGGGTCCTATTCCACGAGAACGCTTCATCCAGCTTATCTAATTGCACCCTCTATGTTAAATCGCTCCCCATCTGCTAGAATGTACAGTCGGTTAAAAATGACCTCTCCACCAGCACAATGGAAAATGCCTGAGTGCAACAAAACGAAAAGGGAAACGATATGAAAGTCTTCGTGACCGGCGGCGCCGGCTACATCGGCAGCATCACCGTCGAACAATTGATCAAGGCGGGCGATGAAGTTATCGTGTTTGACAATCTTTACCAGGGACATCGCGACGCCGTCCATCCCGCAGCTATCTTTATTCAGGGCGATCTCAAGGACCGCGCTGCGCTTGACGCGGCTCTGGCCGCCCATCGTCCCGACGCCATCATGCACTTCGCCTCCTACACACTTGTCGGCGAATCGATGGAGCGTCCGTTCCTCTATCTCAGCGACAACGTCGTCAACGGCATCAACCTGATGCAGAGCGCGCTGGCGCATGGGGTGAAGAAATTTATCCTCTCCTCCACCGCCAACCTATTCGACAAGCCGGAGCGCATCCCGATCGACGAAAACGAGCGCATCATCCCGGGCAGCCCTTATGGAGAGTCGAAAAATATTTTGGAGCGCATCCTCTATTGGTTGGACCGCACACAAGGGATGCGCTACGCCTGCCTGCGCTATTTCAACGCGTGCGGCGCCAGCGAAGAGCGGGGCGAGCATCATGAGCCGGAGACGCACATCATCCCCCTCGTCCTGCAGGTGGCGCTCGGTCAGCGTGAGGAATTCTGCATCTTTGGAGACGACTATCCCACGCCCGACGGCACCTGCATCCGCGATTACATTCATGTCGTCGACTTGGCGAATGCGCACATCCTGGCGTTGCGCGCCCTCGACAGCGGCAGCCGCACCTACAACCTCGGCAACGGCCGCGGCTTCAGCGTCAAGGAGGTCGTGGACACCGCGCGCGCCGTCACCGGCCACCCTATCCCGACGCGCGTCGTCGGACGTCGCCCCGGCGATCCGGCTGTGCTCGTGGCCAGCAGCGAGAAGATCCGTCGCGAGCTGGGATGGACGCCTCAATATCCGGACCTGCGCACCATCATTGAGACGGCATGGAAGTGGCATCGCACCCATCCCCACGGCTACGCAAAGTGAGTCGCTCACTACGGGCGTGGAAATGGCATGATGCAAAAATCTTCCAAGAAGCGTGGAGCTTCCAGGAAGGTGAAACAGGTCGTGTTCCCTTCAAGGCCGTTGCGAACAAGCCTGTTGCCTTGTCAGCAACCTGTCGATGCGCCGACGGACGCCGCCCGGGTCATCCGCCAAAACGGCGTCGACTTTCCAGCCGAAGTAAAAATGCAGGCGCGGCTCCGGCGTCGGGTCCAGTGGCGCCACGATAGCACCCATGCGGTGGGCAATGGCCGTGTAAAACGGATTGAGAAACATCAGCGGCCAGAAGGGCCCCAGCAGCTGGGCGTTGCGGCGCGGCCAAGGGTTTTTGAGCGTAATGTGGCCGATCGGGATGTTAGGCTGCACCGCCCTGACCGCCAGCACATGCTCGAAGCGAAACGACACCAGCGCCGAACGGCGGAGAACGCCCCCTTGCTCCAGAACATCGATCAAAATCTGGGCGTATTTGCGCTGTAGAAAGAGCGGATCCTTCAACTCGAGCAGCAGAGGCGTCTGACCCCCGGTGGCCTCGATCAGCTCGGCCAGCGTCGGCACGCGCGCGTCGGAGAACCCTCCATCCGGCCGACGCGTGCGCAGCGCCTTGATTTGCGCCAGCGTGTGCTCGCGCACCGGCCCGGCACCCTCCGTCATTCGGTTCAATGCGGGATCATGGAAGAGGATCAACTCGTCATCGGCGGTGAAACGCAGGTCGGTCTCCAGGGCGTCGGCGCCCTGCGTCAGCGCCAGCAAAAAGGCGGGCAGCGTATTTTCCGGCTCCAGCAGCCGTGCGCCGCGATGGGCGACGACAAAAGGTCGGCCTGCGCGACGCCGTTCTTCGCGAAATGTATCCCAATCCATGGCGCCTTCTTATCCACCCGGTTCGAGGACAAACCAACGTGAACTAAACGGCTCCAACTGAATCGTGCGCAGCGATTCGACCGATCCGGGCGGCGGCGTCATCACCCGTTGCCGATCGCTGAAGTTGAACGCCAACAACATCCGATCGTCTGCACAACGACGCTCCACCAGCCACACGCCGCTTTCGTCGTCTAACACATGCGTAATCATGTCACCCTCGATCAGCGCCGGGTGTGCGCGCCGCAGGCGAATTCGTTGCTTTGTATGGGCCAGCAGCGAGGCGTCTTGGGAGGCGTCCCACAGCATGGGATGTCGCGCCTCTTCGCGCCAGGGGCCTTTGGCGCGTGGTTGGCTCAACCCCACCTCTGTGCCGTAATAGAGGCACGGAGCCTCTCCAAATCCGAACAGCAGGTCCAGCGCCAGACGCAGCCGCCGTTTGTCGTTGCCGGCGAGCCACAAGAAACGATTCATATCGTGGTTGTCGATGAAGGCGGGACGCAAGAAATTGCGCCCAAAAAAGGCGCGGCCGGCCTGAAGCTGATTGACGAACCGGCTGAGCGACATGTCGGGGGCGGCGGAGGCGCAGAGCTTGCGCACCGCTCGACAGAACGCAAAGTCGAGACAACCATCCAGTCGACCCGTATAGGTGCGCAGTAGATCGCCTGTGCGCGTCACCTCGCCGAACAGCCAGCAGTCCGCCTTTACCTGACGACACGCTGCGCGGAAATGGCTCCAGAAGACGTGACTCGGGCCGGCGGCGTAGTCGAGCCGAAAGCCGTCGGCGCCCGCCGCTAGCCAGTGCTGAGCGACGCTGCACAGAAAGGTGCGCACGGCCGGCTCATCGGTGTTGAGCTGCGGCATGCCGGCGACATCGAAAAACGTCCGATAGCCATGTTTATACATGGGGTCAAAGGTGAACCAGCGACGATAGGGGCTGGCCGGATCGCGCAGCGCTTGTTGAAACGGAGGAAAGTTTGCGCCGGTGTGATTGGCCACGAAATCAAGAAGGACGCGCAGCCCGCGTGCATGCGCCTGGGCAAAGAGCTCCAGCAGATCGGCGTTGGTTCCAAAGCGAGGATCGACATTGAAAAAATCGATCGGATCGTAGCCGTGATAGGACATACAGAGGAAGACCGGGCTGAGCCAGATGGCCGTGACGCCCAGATCGGCGATGTAGTCGAGCCGCTCGATCACTCCGCGCAGCGACCCTCCGGTGAAACGCTCCATCTCTTCCGGCGCCAGTCGGCGATGCTCACCGCCGGCGAAACGGTCGACCAAAATGTGATAAATCACCGCCTCGCGCGCCCAGTCCGGCGTGGTCAGTGCATCGACGTGATAGCCATAGAGCGTGGGCGTCTCCGGGGTGCGATCCAAGTTCATCTCGCTGCTCCAGACGGAACATGAGGGCGAAGCGGTCCGCCACGCCTCGATGCGATACTGCACCAGCGTCCCGGCCGGCTGTGCGGGAATCTCTCCCTGCCAGAGCGTCACGTAATCCCAGATCAACGGCTCCCAGCGCACCTCCACCGGCTGCAACGGAAGGGCAAGGCCCTGGGTTGCTTTTCCCCGGCCGCCTTCCGGCAAGGAGCCGTCAAATGTGACGTAGGCCGTCACCCGGTCGACAAAAATTTCAGGGCCGGTCTGAACAGTGATGCGCACCGGCTGCCCAGGCAGAGGGTCCAGCGGCTCGATGGCGTGAAAATGGCGGACGCCGCTGCGCGCCGTCCGTTCCGTCGCCAGCAGGCGCTGCTCGTCCGCCTCGATGCCGCCGAAGACAAAATCATCCATGATGGGGTGAAGCAGTTTAGCCGTGGGCAAGGCGTACACAGGACGCCCTGCTAGCCTTTCACCGAACCCGCGGTAAGGCCGCTCACCAGATAGCGCTGCAATGCCAGGAAAATGACGACGATCGGGATGGCGCCGATCAGCGCGCCGGCGGCGAAGACGCCCCAGCGGTTGGCGAACTGGTCGGCGATGAAGAGACTCAAGCCAACGGCGAGCGTGTAATTCTCGGAGCGGGTCAGCATCACGCGCGCAAGGACGAACTCCGAGTAGGTGCCGATAAAGATCAGCAGGCCGATGACGGCTAGGATGGGTCGCACCAACGGAAGGATCACCATCCAGAAGGTCTGCCAGTGGGAGGCGCCGTCGATGATGGCGGCCTCATCTAGGTCGCGCGGAATGGAATCGAAATAGCCCTTCGCCAGCCAGGTGTTGACGCCCAGGATGCCGCCCAAATAGAGCAAAATCAGGCCGCCATGGGTGTTGAGGCCCAGCCAAGGAATGTAAGCGCCTAGCTGTTGCAAGATCAAAAACAGAGCGACCATGTTCAGGAAATTTGGGAAGACCTGGATCAGCAAGATCGTCTGAAGCAGCGTGCGCCTGCCTCGGAAGCGAAAGCGCGAGAAGGCGTAGGCCGCCATCGCCGTGAAGACTACGCCAAAGATGGTGGTGATGGTTGCGATCTTCAACGAGTTCCACATCCACGTCCGAAACGGGAACATGCGGCTCTCGAAGAGATTCACGTAATTGACGAAGCTGGGATTGTCCGGAATCAACTTCTGATTGACGAGCGAGTTGCTCGGATTGATCGATGCAGAGAAGATCCAAACGACCGGAAAGAGCGCGAAAATCAGCATCACAATGGCCAGCACAATGCGAAAGGTCAGAGCGATGCGCCGACGCCGCGAGATGGAGCCGACTTTTTTTGTTCGGACGGAAAGACTTGCGCTAGACATTTTCGGATCGCTCCTCCAGCATGTGCGTATACCGGAACTGGAAGTAAGTGATGATGACCAGGATCAAAAAGATGGCGACCGTGATGGCGGCGGCGTAGCCGAGGTCGGCGCCGCGGCCGCTGGCGAACGCAATGCGATAGGTGTACGTCACCAGAATGTCGGTGTGGCCGACCGGCGAAATCGTGCCGCTCATGGGCGGGCCGCCCCTATTGAAGAGCTCGATCACGACAAAGTTGTTGAAGTTGAAAGCGAACGAAGCCACCAACAGCGGCCCCATCGTGATCATCAAGAGCGGCAAAGTGATGTTCCAAAAGGCCTGAATCGGGCCGGCGCCGTCGATCTCGGCCGCCTCATAGACATCCGAAGGCAGTGCCTGCAGCGCGCCGGTAGAGATCACAAACATATAAGGAAAGCCCAGCCAGAGCTGGATGAGCAAGATGCCGATCTTCGCCCAGAATGGATCGCTGAACCAGGGCGGCGCCGAGCCAAAGATGCCGGCAATCATGTTGCTGACGACGCCATACTGCGGATTGAGCAGACCGACCCAAATCGGCACGCTGATAAAGGCCGGGATGGCGTACGGAATCAGCAGCAGCGAGCGCAACAGCTTGCGCATCGGCATCTCCGGCACGTCGAACATGATGGCCAAGAAAAGACCCAACGCAAAGGTGATGAAGACGCTGGCGGCTGCGAAGATCACCGTCCAAATGAAGACGCTGACAAACGGTCCGCGCAGCGCCGGGTTGGTCAGTAGGCGCTGAAAATTATCCAACCCGATCACCACCCGGAATCCTGGCCGCAAGGTGGAGCCATCGTCGGCCGTAAAGGTGCCTCGAATTGGGCGATAGATCTTGCCGGTGGCGTTGTCGATCAGCACGTCCTGACTGCTGTCATAGGTGTAGCGCTGTTCATATTCGGCTGCGCGTCCAATCTGGCGCTCGCTCACTCGAAAAACCCGAGGGGGTTGACCAAATTCAAGCGCTACAAGGTTTTGCGTATGACGTAGTCGCTCTGCGCGCGATAATTGGCGGAAACCATCGATCTCGGCAGGGGGCTCCCCCTCGGCAGGCTCGACGGGCTTCCCAGGGCGGGCAATGAACTTCTCCCCGGTCTCGGGCGATTCCAGCCAAAGCAGGTATTCCCCTTGCGGCGAGAGGTAGGCGGTCCACTCAAACAGGGGTGCCCCTTCGGGCAGATACATTTCCCGCTCCAGTTGTCGAATCACCATCTGTTTGGTCAGCAGATGGCCGTCGCCATAATTCGTGAAGGCGGTGTAGACGGTGGAGAAGATGGGGTAGATCACGAAGACGCCCAGCAGCGCCAAACTCGGTCCGATCCATTGCAGCGGATAGAGCTCTGAGCGTAGATAGATGGCATTCAAAAGCAGCGTGACGGCTCCGATAACGATCGCTAGCGCGTACGCACCGTCTCGCAGCAGGTTGTACATCAGCCAGATAGCGCCTGCGTCAAGAAGGGCGAGGATGACGAGCCGCAGAATCAGGGCCAGAGGGTTGGAAATTGAGCGGCGAGGGGGAGCCTTGGCCCCCCCTGCCTTTGCAACGACTACGCTGCTCATCTGCTACCTGCGATTGCCGCTCGAATTTGCTCTGCGGCATTCTTGAACGCGACATCCGGCGCTTCGCGCTGCTGGCTGATCAGCACGATAGCGTCTCCCCAAGCCGACCAGACAACCGACATCTCCGGGATGGCCGGCATCGGCAGACCGTTCTCGCCCGCAGCGGCGAAGGCGGCGATGTCCGGATCGGAGATCTTTTCGCGCACCGGCACGAAGGCGGAAGGTCGGGGGTCGGCGTCAAAAATTTCCTGCATCGCCTCCTCGGTGGCGACGAACTCCTGGAGGAACGTTTGCGCCAGGAGCGGATTCTTGCTGAAGGCGTTGATCATAAAGCCCTGGACACCCAGGAAGGGCTGGGCGGGCTGCGTCTCACCGGGAATGGTGGTGACGACATACGGAACGCCCGACTCGCGGATGCGCGGCAACGCCCACGGGCCGGTGATGATCATGGCTGCGTCGCCGTTCTCGAAGGCGGCGTGCATGATGTCGTAGTCGACGGCTGAACCTGCCTTCAGATGCCCGGCCTTGTACATATTGTCGAGCCAGACGGCCGCTGCAATCGAGCCTGGACTGTCGATGCCGACGTCGTTCGGATCATAGCCCTGCTCTGTCCAGCCGAAGACGTAGCCGCCGAACGCCGTCTGAATCGGGAAGAAGTGATAGGGATCGCCTTCCTGGCGAATGTACGCCTGTTTGACGACGCCGGCGCCCTCGAGTTCTGCCGCCAGCTCGGTCACTTCGCTCCAGGTGGCCGGCACCTGCTCGATGATATCCGGGTTGTAGACAAAGGCGACGTTCTCGGTTGCGTAGGGCATGCCATACAGCTTGCCGTCATAGATAAACGCCTGCACAGCCGCCGGCAGGAACTGATCGGCGGCGGCGCCCAGCTCAATCTCCGCCAGGAGGCCGTTCTCCACCAGCTCGCCCAACCAGTCGTGCGCGCCGATGATGATGTCCGGGCCTTCGCCGGCGGGGCCGGCCACCTTCAAGTCGTCGCGGATGTTGCCGAACCCCTTTTCGGTGACTACGACGGGTATGCCATACTCCGCCTCAAACTTCTTGCCGAGCTCCTCCAACACTTTGGCGCGCGTGTCGTCGGCCCAGATCGTCAGCGAGACCTCGGCGGCGGGCGCCACCTCTTCAGCCGGCGCTTCGGTGGGGGTTGCCTCTGCGGGCGCCGCCTCTGGAGTCGGAGCTTCGGTGGGCGTCGCTTCCTGAGCCGGAGGCACAGGCGCCGGCGTCGGTGCCGGCTGTCCAGGACACGCCGTCAATATCATGGCAACGACGACGAGCAGAGACAGCAAGATCACTTTCCTGTTGCGCATACAACTCTCCTTTTGATATTGTTGTTGCTTACAACGAAAAACGTGCAATTTCTGCAGACTCCGAACCTTCTCGGGGCGAAGAATGCGGAGATAGCATCCATGGTTGTGGGCGGCGGGAGCTGCTGAGAGATGTAGGCAGATGAACGGCGTGTGTTGGGCATAAAGGTTCGTGGAGAACTTTTTTCGTAACGCCAATCAAAACTGTCATCGATCATTATAATCTATCTTGCCGGAAATCGACAACTCGCCTTCAACGGCTGAAGGCGGCGCCGTGCAGTGTAAACCGCTCGGGGAAAGTAAGCGCTGAGAGACGCCGGGCAACAGCGCAGGCCGCCCTTGCGTCTCTCCGGCGCCACCAGTTGTGAGGAATTCAAGAGGACAAGAGGCTAGGCGAGTCGTCTTGGCAGGCGCGGCAACGCCCGGCTGGGTCGCAGGCTGCGGTCCGGTTTCAGGATCGGCTGTTGCGCCAGCAGACGCAGCGCCTCCTCGATGGCGCGTTCCAGCTGAGGATCGCGACCTGCCACATAATCTTGCGGCGTCACTTCGACTTCAATATCCGGTT
>JANWYX010000027.1 GCA_025055055.1 Caldilinea sp.
TTCGGTTTTCCGGGCAGCGGACGTGAATATGTTCTGGCGATCGGCAATCGAGACTACTCGATGATTATGGGAACGACGCTGCTCTATGCGGTGCTGATCGTTTTTGCGAACCTGACGGTGGACATTTTGTATGGCTTCCTAGATCCGCGTATCAAGGTCAAATAGATGTCATGACAACGACTGCACAATCGCCATCGACCACCGGCCGATTTCCCGAGAAAAAACCTTCCGCCGCCTTCAGCGACTTGACACAGGCACTCCAGCGACCGCCCCGCTCGCTCTGGCGGGACGCCTGGTCCCGTTTGATCCGCAATAGAGCGGCAGTTGCAGGCGCCATGGTGATTCTGTTTTTTGTCTTTGTCGCAATCTTTGCACCGACGCTGGCCCCACACAACCCTCTGCAAATCCACAGCGGGCAGGGATTTCTTCCACCGATGTGGGTGAAACAGTCGGCTACCGGCAAGGCTGGTGTTCCCGAGTTTCCGCTCGGCACGGACAACTTGGGGCGCGATGTGTTGAGCCGGGTGATCTACGGCGCGCGCGTCTCCATGGTGGTTGGATTTATTCCTACGACTATCATTGTGCTCATGGGCGTCACGATCGGATTGATTGCAGGCTATCGAGGAGGATTTGTCGATAATGTGCTGATGCGCATCACGGATATCGTCTACGCCTTCCCCGATCTGCTCTTTTTCATCATCATCATGACAGCGTTGCGCAACACCTCGCTCGGTCAGTTTTTGAATGGACTGTTTTTGCTATTTGTTGCGTTGGCGCTGGTCAACTGGGTGGGCATGGCGCGCCTGGTGCGTGGACAGGTGCTGGCTCTGAAGGAGCGCGACTTCGTGCTTGCGTCTCGCGCCGTGGGCGCCGAACATTCTCGCATCATGCTGCGGCACATCCTGCCGAATTCACTCGGCGTGATCATCGTGTCGATGGCGTTTCTAATCCCGGGCGCCATTATTACAGAGGCTGTTTTAGGATACTTGGGGCTGGGCCTGCGGCCATCGACCAATCCAAACGACATTTTCATCACCAGCTGGGGCGCTTTACTACTCGAGGGACAGACGGCAATCAACAATCAACCGTGGATTTTGTTGGCGCCGGCGATCTGCGTGGCGCTGGTGGTGCTTTCCTTCAATTTCTTGGGCGACGGCCTGCGCGATGCGCTGGATCCACGCATTCGCGAATAAAAAAGAAGAAAGCTTACTGGCCTGTCCTTTCAGGTCTCTGATATAATCAATGTACCTCTTTTCCCGAAAACGATAGTTTGATCTCTCGGTGACTCTTTTTCCCGTCAAGTGCTCGTTGCAAAGGAGACTCCACCATGAATCGAACCAGATTTACGCTTCTAATTGTGCTCCTGCTCGGCGCGTTCGTCTTTGCAGGTTGTGAAGTCCCGACCACGCCTGCAGTAGAAACGCCGCCCGCCCAGGTGGAAGCGCCCGCACCGGCGCCGACCGAGCCGCCCGCCGAGGAACCTACAGCGCCCACCGCGCGCAACGGTGCATGGCTTGACTCCGTGATCATCGTCGAAGAGCCGTCGGCGGACGCCGCTGTGACCCGTCTGGAGGTCGGAGACATCGACGTCTACGCCTTCCAGGTCACCAACCGCGAGGTGGCGGCCAAGGTGGCGGAATCGCCCGCCCTGAAGACCTATCGTTCGTTCGGCTCTTACAACGAATTGAGCTTCAACCCCGTAGGGCCCGTGTTTGAGAGCACCGGCAAGTTAAACCCCTTCGCCGTGCCGGCCGTGCGCGAAGCAATGAACTGGCTGATCGACCGCCAGTACGTCGCTCAGGAGATCATGGGTGGACTGGCCACGCCGCGTTATGTGCCGTTCAACACGGCGTCTAGCGACTATGCCCTGATGGCCGACGTCATCCGCGTGCTTGAGGCCAAATACGCATACAATCCACAGCGGGCGGAAGAGGTCATCTCGGCGGAGATGGAGAAGCTCGGCGCTACGAAGGTGGACGGAAAGTGGACCTACAACGGCGAGCCGGTTGAGATCAGTGTGCTGATCCGGGTCGAAGATGAGCGTCGCGCCATCGGCGATTACGTTGCCAACCAACTCGAGACGATCGGCTTCACCACCATCCGCGATTACAAGACCGCGGCCGAAGCCTCACCGATCTGGATCAACGGCAACCCTGCCGACGGCCTGTTCCACATCTACACCGGCGGTTGGATCACCACCGCAGTGCCGCGCGATCTGGGCGACAACTTTGAATTCTTCTACACCCCGCGTGGGCTTCCTTCACTGCTGTGGCAGGCCTACACACCCGCTCCGGAATTCGATGAAGTGGCCGAAAAACTGGGAAACCAGCTCTACAGAACGCTGGAAGAGCGCCGCGAGCTGATGGCCAGAGCCCTGGAGTTGGCGCTGCAGGACTCCGTGCGCATCTGGTTGGTCGACCGCGCCAGCATCACGCCGGTGCGCGCAGAAATCGATGTGGCCGCCGACCTCTACGGCTCGATTTCGGGCACGCCGCTTTGGGCCTCCACCTTGCGCAAGGGAGATGCCGAGGGCGGCGAGGTGCGCATCGCCATGCCGAGCATCCTCACCAATCCCTGGAACCCTATCGCCGGCACAAACTGGATCTTCGACCAGATGCCGATCCGGGGCACAGGCGAGTTCGCCACAATCCCCGATCCCTACACCGGCCTGGCCCTGCCCAATCGCATCGAGCGCGCGGAGCTCTTCGTCGAGGAGGGGCGTCCGGTCAACGTGACGCTCGACTGGGTGGACCTGGAGTTCGTCCCCGAAATTGTGGTGCCGGATGACGCTTGGGTGGACTGGGACGCAGAGAGACAGGTTTTCATCACAGCCGCAGAGGCGTACACCGAGCCGGTGAAGGCTGCACGCAAGAGCGTCGTGTACTATCCCGCCGACCTTTACGACACGGTCAAGTGGCACGACGGCAGCCCCTTCTCGGTCGCCGACGTCGTGTTGGGGATGATCTTGACCTTTGACCGCGCCAAAGAGGCCAGCCCCATCTTCGACAGCTCGGCGGTGGCAGCGTTTGAGTCCTTCATGGCCGCCTTCCGCGGCGTGCGCATCCTCTCCACCGACCCGCTCGTCATTGAAACCTACAGCGACAGCCTGCTGCTCGACGCCGAGCTGAACATCAACACTTGGTGGCCGTACTACGCTCAGGGGCAAGGCGCCTGGCACGCCCTATCGATCGGCATCATGGCGGAAGCGGATGGAGAGACAACCTTTAGCTCCTCCAAGGCCGATGAGCTGAAAGTTGAGTATATGAGCATGATCGCCGGTCCGGTGCTGGAGATTCTCAAGTCTAAACTCGACACGGCCATCGCCGAAGGAACGATCCCGTATGCACCGACGCTGAGCAATTACCTCAGCGCCGAAGAGGTGGCGCAGCGCTACGCCAACCTGGCGCAGTGGTATGAGACATACGGTCACTTCTGGATCGGCACGGGCGTCTTCTACCTGGAGCGCGCCTTCCCGATCGAAAAGACCATCGTGCTGCGCCGCTTCGCCGATCACCCCGATCCGGCGGATAAATGGGCGCGCTTTGGCGAGCCGGCCATCGCTGAAGTGGAGCTGGACGGGCCAAGCCGCGTGACAGTTGGTGAGGAAGTCACCTTCGATGTGTTCGTCGACTTCCAGGGCGAGCCGTACGCCGTGAATGACATCGCCGAGGTCAAATACCTGCTCTTCGACGCTCAGGGCAACCTGGTGGAGGTCGGCGCAGCCGAAGCCGTGGAAGACGGGCTGTGGGCTGTGACGCTCAGCCCCGAAACGACCGGTCAGCTCGAGGTTGGCTCCAACCGGTTGGAGGTTGTGGTTGTCTCCAAACTGGTTGCGCTGCCCAGCTTCGCCGACCTGTCGTTCGTCACCGTCCAATAGCACCGTTTGCGCCGCCCGACCCTCTACGTCTTCGACAGTCGGGCGGCGCCCCATAGAGCAATTTAACAAATAAATCCGGCAATCTCGTAGGTCCTGCGTCGACCGTCTGCTCCCACCGAGCATCGCCTTTCGGCGTGACATAGCGGTCTGTCCCCAATCCAACGTTCTGCCGGACGCGTCCGTCCAGAAGCCGAACCTACGTCGTTCTCGTAGGACATCGTCTTCGGTGTGACGGAACAGCCTCCCGGGAACGCCCGGATGGAAGTAGATCTACTTGGCTTGCCGGATCGGTTTGTTACCGATCTCCAGGTCAAACAACCATCTTCCGGGGAGCGGTGAATTTCTCGGAAGATGGCGGCGACCGTTTGAAGAGAATCACTATGGCCGAAGTTTCTCTATCTTCGCAATCCAATGTAGCTGCTGCGCTGACGCGTCGGCCGGGCTGGACGACGGCCCTGCGCGTGTTGCGTTACTCGGTGGTGCGTCTGGTCGCCCTGTTCGCCACCGTCGTCGTCGGCGTCTACCTCACCATCTTGATTGCCAACATGGGCGGCTACGTCGATGAGATTAAAAAGGCGCAGATTCGAGAAGGGATTTCCCTGTCCGTCAGCATGGATCCCGCCAACCGGGCGTTGACTCCTGCGCAACGCAATGAATTGATCGAGGGGCTGGTGCAGGTGGAAGTCAAACGCCTTGGACTGGACCGTCCTTTTCTACTGCGTAGTTTTGCCTCGTTGACGGATGCGCTGACGCTCAATCTCGGTCGCGCCAACTACCTCACCAGCGACAGCGGCTCCAAGCTGGTGCGTCTGGTGATTCTGGAGCGCCTGCCTCCTACTCTGCTGCTTTTTGCGACCTCCAATCTCTTCCTCTTCTTTTTCAGCATTTTTGTTGCGCTGCGCCTTTCGCGCAACTACGGCAACCTTGCCGATCGCATGGTGATTGCCTTGGCCCCCACTTCGGCGGCGCCCGGCTGGTTTTACGGCATTTTTCTGATCCTGATCTTCTCTGCGCTGTTGGGCTGGTTGCCTTTTGGCGGCATGGTGGACACGCCGCCTCCCGCCGACCGTCTTCAGTATGCATGGAGCGTGCTCCGCCACATGATTTTGCCCGTTTCCGCAATTACGCTGAGCGCCATCTTTCTGACCATCTACAACTGGCGCACATTCTTTTTGATCTATTCCAGTGAAGACTACGTGGACATGGCGAAAGCAAAGGGATTGCCCGGGCGCATCGTAGAGAACCGTTATATTTTGCGGCCGACGCTGCCCACCATCATCACCAATTTTGCGCTGCTGGTGATCGGGCTTTGGACCGGTGCCATCATTCTCGAAACCGTCTTCAACTGGCCTGGGTTAGGGCGCCTGCTCTATCAGGCGATCGGCCTGTTCGACACCCCCATCATCGTCGGCAGTACCGTGATTTACGCCTATCTGCTGGCGATTACGGTGTTTGTCTTGGATTTCACCTACGCATTGGTCGATCCTCGAGTGAGAGTGGGCGAGGGAGGCGCCAAGTGATCCGAAACGCCTGGGCTGACCTGCGACAATATCCATCCGCCATCATCGGACTGTTGATTGTCGGCTTTCTGGTGGTGATGGCAATCTATGCGTTGGCGACGCTTTCGTACGGCGAAGCGATCCGGTTGTGGCGCGGCGGCGAAGACATCTGGCAGGACTATCCTCGCACCGCCTCGCCGGAGTGGACAAATGTTTTCCGCAGCAAGAAGTTGCCGTCCACCGTTCTGTTCGACAGCCGTCAGGGCCAAGGCAGCAAGGTGGTCGAACCGAGGGGATCGTTGACGGAGATCACGATCGAGTTTCCGTTCAATTTTCAGGCCGACGATTTTCCGCAGGAGCTGGCGATCTTTTTCTATGCGACTTTCACGCAAAAGCAGCCTCACGTAGAGATGACCTGGCTCACGCCGGATGGCCGCGAGATTCGCATCGGCGAATATTCCCCGCGCGGCCGCGACTCCTACCGCTTTGAAGGCGACAGCCGCCTCGCCCGTCGTCTGCGCAACGTGCCGGCGCAACAGGCGCTCTTTGCGACGCCGGGCGTGGAACCCCTTGTTCCCCTTAAGGGTGTCTACACGCTGCGCCTCGACGCCCTGATCTTCGAGGAGAACGGCGATCTCGACGCCAAATTTATCGCCTACGGAAAAGTCTCAGGGTTGGCCGGCACCGATCATCGGCGCCGTGATCTGATGGTCGCCATCCTTTGGGGAGCGCCGATCGCTCTGGCTTTCGGTTTGCTCGCCGCCCTCGGCACGACGGTGACCACCATGTTCATTGCTGCCTTTGGGGTCTGGTTCGGCGGCTTGGTCGACGCCGCCATTCAGCGCATCACTGAGATCGTGTTGATTTTGCCCGTGTTGCCGATCCTGATTATGGTCGGCACCTTCTACTCGCGCTCGATCTGGGTCATCCTGGGCGTCGTGATCCTACTGAGCATCTTCGGGTCCGCAATCAAGAGTTATCGGGCGATCTTTTTGCAGGTGAAAGAATCTCCTTACATCGAGGCCGCCCGCGCCTACGGGGCGGGCAACCTGCGCATTATCGGTAGATACTTAACCCCGCGCGTCATTCCGCTGTTGATTCCCCAGCTCGTCGTGCTGATTCCCAGCTATGTGTTTTTGGAGGCCTCGCTGGCCGTGCTCGGCCTGGGGGATCCGGTGCTGCCGACCTGGGGCAAAGTGATCGACGACGCTTTCCGCAACGGCGCGCTTTTCAACGGCTATTATTACTGGGTGTTGCAGCCATCGGCGCTGTTGATCGTCACCGGCCTCGGATTCGCTATGGTCGGTTTTGCGCTTGACCGTGTGTTCAATCCCCGCTTACGAGGTTTGTAATTTTTTATGGTCACTCGTCCTTCTTTCGATTCCACTTTGTTGCAGGTCCAGGATCTGGTGTTGCATTTTCGCACCGGCAAAGGGGTTGTGCAGGCCGTCGACGGCGTCGATTTCACCCTCAACGCCAACGAGGCCGTGGTGATCATCGGCGAGTCGGGCTGTGGGAAATCTTCGCTGGCGAAAGCCATCCTGCGGCTGCTGCCGCGCAATGTCCATCGCTACACCGGAAAGACGCTCCTCTACGGGCAGGATGTCATGGCGCTTTCTGATGAGGAATTTCGACGCACGATCCGCTGGAACCGCATCGCCATGGTTCCCCAGGCTGCGATGAACGCGCTGAATCCCGTCCTGCGCGTCGGCGACCAGGTTGCAGAGCCGTTGATGATTCATCAAGGCATGAAGAAGGCGAAGGCGCTCGAAAAAGCGGTGGAGATGTTCCGATTGGTGGGCGTTCCCGAAGATTTTGTCCATCGCTACGCCTTTGAGTTAAGCGGCGGCATGCGTCAACGCGTGGCATTGGCGATGGCGCTGGTGACTTCGCCCGATCTCATCATTCTGGATGAGCCGACGTCGGCGCTCGACGTGCTCACGCAAGCCAATATCATGAATCAGTTAAAACGCATCAAAAAAGAGATGGGGATGAGCTTCATCCTGATCACCCACGACATCGCCACCTCCAGCGAGCTGGCGGACCGGGTGGCCGTCATGTACGCCGGCCAGATCGTCGAGGTGGGCGATGCGCTGCGCTTTTTTCAGGAGCCGCTGCATCCCTACGCACAAAAATTGATGGCCAGCGTGCCGCGGCTGCGCGAGACCAAGGACCCGGAATTCATCGTCGGACAGCCTCCCAGCCTGATCAATCCGCCCACAGGGTGCCGCTTCGCCGATCGTTGTCACAGACGCTTTGAGCGCTGCGCCGAGGAGCCGCCGGTGATAGAGCAAGAGGGGCGTCTGGTCAAGTGTTGGCTCTACGTAGAAGATGGAGTGAACCGGCGTGACGCAAGCTACAACCGATATCAAGCTTGAAACCAACACGGATGAACGCATCAAACCGGCGGGCCGCGCACATCCATCCCGTTCGGGTCAGGACGCGCTGCTCTCCGTCCGGAACCTGCGCGTTTGGTTTGAGTTGCGACGCTTTGGATTCGGCCACGCAGGCTACGTGCGCGCGGTGGACGACGTAAGTTTTGACCTGAACTACGGCGAAACGATCGCAATTGTCGGCGAAAGCGGCTGCGGTAAATCCAGCTTGATGAAGACGATCCTGGGTCTACACCGCCCCACAGAAGGCGAAATTTTCTTCGAGAATCGGCGCTTGAACGATTTCTCGCGCAGAGAAATGCGATGGTACCGCACGCAGGTGGGATATGTCCAGCAAGACCCTTACGGTGCGCTTCCCCCCTTCATGAATGTGCGCCGCATCTTACAGGAGCCGCTCATCATCGCCGGCATAAAAGATCCGGCGGAACGGGAGACGCGCATCCGCAAGGCTCTGGAAGAAGTGAAGATGAGCCCGGTAGAGGAATTTCTGCCGAAATTCCCGCACATGTTGAGCGGAGGGCAACAGCAACGCGTGGTGATCGCACGCGCTATGATCCTGAACCCCAAACTGCTGGTCGCCGATGAACCGGTCTCTATGCTCGATGCATCGGTGCGCGTGGAAATCCTGCGCCTGCTGCGCGCCCTACAACAAGCGCACAATCTGGCCGTCATCTACATCACCCATGACCTCTCCACCGTGCGCTATTTCTCGAAGCGCATCATGGTGATGTACGCCGGACAGGTAGTGGAGCAGGGCGAGGTGAATGACCTGCTCTCGAATCCAAAGCATCCCTACACGCAGGCGCTGATCGAGGCCACCTCCGATCCGGACGCCGCCAATGCCATGAAATTTCGGGAAGTCCCGCCCGGCGAGCCGCCAAGCTTGGTACGCCCGCCGTCCGGTTGTCGCTTCCACCCGCGCTGCGCTTATTTTATTGCAGATGTCTGCGACAAAGAGACGCCCCCGGATTTTGAGGTGGGGCCGGGTCATTTGGCCCGTTGTTGGCTTTATCGATGAACATGACAAACTCCATCCGATTCATACTGATCGGCGCAGTGCTTCTGGTCATCGGCGTGGCCGTGCCTTTTTTGATGATCCTCGGACTTCTGGATGCCGGATTCTTGTTGCTTTTTGCATCGTACGCGGCCTCGGTCGGAGGATTGCTCTTCGGGGTGGTTGGCGCCATGCTTTATGTGCGCGAGCGACAAGGGTAACCGGAGCGCAGGGAACGGCGCAAACTCCAACCACCCAAGAAAAATTGATAGCCTATCCGATGTTTCTCATCCCAACCATGGAACCGTTTCAACCCAAGACCATCATCGAACCGTTCCGCGTGCGCTCCGTGGAGCCGATCCGCTTCACCACGATGGAGGAGCGCGAAAGAAAGCTGGCGGCGGCCGGCTACAACCCCTTTCTGCTGCGCGCCGAGGACGTGTTGATCGATCTGCTCACCGACAGCGGAACGGGCGCCATGTCCTCCCGGCAGTGGGCGGGCATGATCGCCAGCGATGAGTCCTACGCCGGCGCCAGCTCCTTTTACCGCTTCGAGGCCGCAGTGCGCGACATCACCGGCTTCAAGCACGTCATTCCGACGCACCAGGGTCGCGCTGCCGAGCATATTCTGTTCACGGTGCTGGGCGGTCCCGGCAAGGTTGTCCCGAACAACACACACTTCGACACCACGCGCGCCCACGTCGAATCCACGGGCGCCGAGGCGCGCGATCTGGTCATCGCGGAAGGTCGGCAGCCGCGCTTGCTCCATCCCTTCAAGGGCAACATGGACGTCGAGGCGCTGCGCCGCACAATTGAAGAGATGGGGCCAGAGCGCATTCCCTGCATTCTTTTGACCGTGACCAACAATTCGGGTGGCGGCCAGCCCGTGAGCATGGACAATGTGCGGGCAGTGAGCGCGCTGGCCCATCGGCACGGCATACCGCTCTTCATCGACGCCTGCCGCTACGCCGAGAATTGCTGGTTCATCAAGACGCGCGAGGAGGGCTACGCCGACAAGGCGCCGATCGACATTGCGCGCGAGCTGTTCGGCTACGCCGACGGCTGCACCATGAGCGCCAAGAAGGACGGCATGGCGAATATCGGCGGCTTCCTGGCGCTCAACGACGACGCGCTGGCGACGCAGTGCCGCAATCTCGAGATTCTCACCGAAGGCTTTCCCACGTACGGCGGCATGGCGGGCTATGACCTGGAGGCGATCGCAGTAGGGCTTTACGAGGCGCTGGACGAGCACTATCTCCGCTATCGTATCCGCTCGATTGCGTACGTCGGGGAAAAACTGACGGCCGCGGGCGTGCCCATCGTCCGGCCGACGGGCGGCCACGCCATCTATCTCGACGCGCGGGAGATGCTGCCTCACATCCCGGTCGACCAATACCCGGCGTGGTCGCTCTGCAATGCGCTCTATCTGATGGGCGGCGTGCGTGGGGTGGAGATCGGCTCCGTCATGTTCGGACGTCAGCCCGACGGCAGCGAGAAGCCCGCAGCGATGGAGCTGGTGCGCCTGGCCTTCCCACGGCGCGTCTACACCCAGAGCCACGTCGATTACCTGGTCGAGGTCATCCTGGCGGTACAGGAGCAGGCAACCTCGTTGCCGGGCTATCGCATCGTCGAACAGGCGCCGGTGCTGCGCCATTTCACCGTGCGCATGGAGCCGATCTCGCCCCACTGAGTCTGCGCCCCTCTATCGCATGGTCAACGCCATAACCGCCTTTTGCACGTGCAGACGATTCTCCGCTTCGTCGTACACGACGGACTGGGGACCGTCAATCACGCCGTCGGTGACTTCGATGTTGCGGTCGGCAGGCAGACAGTGCATGTAGATGGCGTCCGGCTTCGCCAATGCCATGCGCCGTTCGTCGGTGATCCAATCGGTGTATTTCTTGCCGATCGCTGCGCTTTCGGCGTTGTCGGAAGTGGTCAGCAGCGCTCCCCAGCTCTTGGGATAGACGATGTCGGCGCCCTTGAAGCCGGCGTCGAAGTCGTCGAGAATCTCGAAGCTGCCGCCGTATTTGCGCGCGTTGTCCTTCGCCTGCTGCACGATGTCCGGCATCAGCTTATACTCCGGCGGATGGGTGAGGCGCACGTTCATGCCGAAGCGCGTCATCTGCAGGATCAGGCTCTGTGGCACCGAGATCGGCTTCTGATAGCTGCTGGCGTAGGCCCAGCTCACGTTGATGGTCTTGCCGCGCGGGTCGCCCACCTTTTCGATGATCGTCATCAGGTCGGCCAGAATCTGGAAAGGATGGTAAATATCGCACTGCATGTTGAGCACGGGCACGCGGCTCGCCTTCGCCACGTCGTTGATATATTTATTGCCGAAGCCCCAGTCGCACTGGCGGATAGCGATGCCGTCGAAGTAGCGGCCGTAGATTTCGCCGATCTCCTTGGCAGTGTCGCCATGGCTGATCTGCGTCGTCTCTGAGTCGATAAACGCAGCGTGCCCACCGAGCTGCGCCATCCCCACCTCGAAGCTGGAGCGCGTGCGCGTGCTGGTGAAAAAGAAGAGCATCGCCAGCGTCTTGTCGCGCAACAAAGGGTGTGGAATGCCGAGCGCGCGTTCCTGCTTGAGCTTGAAGGCCACGTTCAGGACAGTTTCCACCTCTTCTTTGCTGAAGTCCATGTCGCTGATGAAGTCGCGACCGCGCAGGTCGGTTTGCATAGATGACATCTCCTTGGTTGTTCGGATCCTCGGTTGATCGGATGCTTGGTGATAATCGAGCTTGTGGTATTGTATCCTCACCAACGGAAAGCTCAAACACCAAACATTCAAAATCATGAGGAGCCAAGCGATGACCGAAAGCAAACTCGCCCGCCGCCACGGCCTTTTTTTCGAGGAGTTCATCGTCGGCGACCAGACCGAGAGCGTCGGCCGCACGATCACCGAGGCGGACATCGTCAACTTCGCCGGCCTCTCCGGCGACTACAACCTCATCCACACCGACGCAGAATACAGCAAGGGGCAGATGTTCGGCCAGCGCGTCGCCCATGGTCTGCTGGTGTTGAGCATTGCCAGCGGACTGGCCGTGCGCCTCGGCTTCATGGAGGACACGATCCTGGCCTTTCGCGGGCTGGAGTGGCGCTTCGTGGCGCCCGTCTTCATCGGCGACACCATCCGCGTGCGCGTCGCCGTGGAGGCCACTAAAGCCGTGCCGCGGTTGGGCGGCGGGATTGTTACGCTCAAGATGGAGGTCGTGAACCAAAAGGACGAGGTCGTCAACCGGGGAACGTGGGAGGTGGTGTGCAAAGGGCGAGAAGGATAGTGCACATGTGCGCTTTATCCTTTTCGGAGGGGAAAATTTTGCCGAAATTCTTCGTTTCGGCGGCAAAGCGGATGGTGTTTGTCACGGAACGAAGCGTGGTATTGGAGATGAACTCGGCTTAGTCATGCAATGAATTTCCTCATCTTATTTCTCATTCTTCTTGCTTTTGTCGGCCTTGGCCTCTATGTTTGGGGGCGACGGCAGCAGCGCGCAGCCGGGCTGCCGCCGGGACGGGTGGCCTACAGCGACACAGGCGCGGAGCAGGCGGTCTCACAGCCGCTGCTGAGCCGTCGCTATGCGCTGGTCGGCAAGCCGGATTATCTGGTGGAGACGAAGGTCGGTGGGCGGCGCACGATGATTCCGGTGGAAGTCAAGAGCCGACGTGCGCCGTCCGTGCCGTCGCCGGGGCATCTGCTGCAACTGGCAGCCTACTGCCTGATCATTGAAGACCTGTACGGCGTTGCGCCCCCTTATGGCGTTCTGCGCTACGCCGACCGCTCCTTTGAAGCGCCGTTTACGCCTGAGGTACGTCGCGCAGTGCTCGACGCCGCCGCGCGCATCCGCGCCGGTCGCACGGCCGTCGACGTGCCGCGCAGCCATCAGGAGCCGGCTCGCTGTGCGCAGTGCGGCTATCGCGCTGCGTGTGGAGAGCAGGCGCTTTAAAGGCGACGACGTTACCGCCGCCGATCATGGTCGATGAGAAACCGGACAAAGTTCGGCAGTGCATGATGCAACCCCTTTCATAACTCGCTCCCCGCTGCGCTTGTGATACAATCCACAACTGATGGTTCGCAACGGCTGGCTGGGCTTTTTCATTCTAGTGGCGGCGGCGCTTCTGTTGCGCCTCTGGCGCATCGACGCCATACCGCCCGGCTTCCACTTCGACGAGTCCTTCGAGGGGTTGGAGGCATGGCGCATTGCAAACGATCCCACCTACCGCCCCATTTTTCTGACCGGCAATTTCGGCGTGGCGCCCGCCAATGCCTACGCCAACGCAATCATGTTCAGCCTTTGGACATGGGTGGGCGGCGAACCCGGCCCAACTGCCATGCGCGTGACCGCCGCGCTCTTCGGGGCGCTGGGCGTGGTTGGGACCTGGCTGGCTGCCGACGAGCTGCGCCGTCTCCATCCCGACCGCCTGACTGCGGCATTGCCGTGGCTCGCCGCAGGGCTGCTGGCGACGATGCGCTGGCACATCCACTTTAGCCGCATGGGCATCGAGCCGATCCTCGTGCCGCCGGCCGCTGCAGCGGCGGTCTGGCTGCTCTTACGCGCGCGACGGACGCAGAGCTGGTCGGCCTACATCGGGTTGAGCGTCGTCTTGGCCTTCAGCATCTATGCCTATCAGGGCGGATGGGTGCTGCCGCCGTTGATGGCGCTGGCATGGGGCATCCTCTGGCAATGGGATCGCGAGCGTCGTCGCCCCCTTGCGCTCGGCGGAGGACTGGCGGCGGCCGTCGTGTTGCTGCTGACGCTTCCTCTCCTGCTTTTCGCCATCGGCCAGCCTCAGCTCTTTCTGCTGCGACCGGAGCAGGTCGCCGTAGGCGCCGGCGCAGCCACGCGACAAGGAATTGCAGAGAACGCCGTTGCCTATCTGCTCATGTTCGTCCCTCTGGTGGAAGCAGGAGACCTTGACCCGCGGCGCAATCTGCCCGGCCTGGCGGCGCTAAACCTCTGGCAGGCGATCCCTTTCTGGCTGGGCATCGCGTTGGCCTTGTGGCGCATCCGTCAGCCGGGCTATCGCATCCTGCTGCTGTTGCTGGCCGGCCTCTTACTGCCCGGCGTCGTGAGCGAATATGCGCCCCATTATCACCGCGTGTTGGGGGCGGCAGCGCCGGCAGCGCTGCTCGGCGGCGTCGGCCTAGATTGGCTATGGAGGTGGGGCGCTCGCACGAACGGCCGGCCCGTGCATCGTGCGCCCCGCCGTCTGCTACCATGGCTGAGCGCAGCACTGCTTGCGCTCGGCGCAATAGTTTCAGTCCGAGACTATTTTGTGCGCTGGGCCGCGTTGCCCGATCTCTTCTATGCCTTCGACGTGGGGCTGTGGACGCTTGCGCAGCAGATTGCAGCCCAACCCGCCGACGCCGTTATCTATCTTACCCCGCGCAGCGCCGACCATCCGACGCTGGCCTTCGCATGGGAGACGCAGCCGGGAGGTCACGGCCCGCCGGTCACCTTCGACGGTCGGCATATTTTCCCCCTGAACGCAGACGACCTTGCAAGACCCGAGCAATACATCGTGATCGAAGAGGAGGACTTCCGCACCCGCCTGCTCCTGCCCGAACTCTTTCCTGAGGCCGTCGTGACAAGGACGCTCCTGGATTGGCAGGGTCGTGTCTACGCCAACACCTATGTGCGTCCGACCGGTTCGATGCCACAGCGCCAACCGATGGTCGCTGCGACGTTTGAGATCGGCGACGGGGTGGCGCTCGCCGGCTATGATGCGCAGTTGGCGCAGCTTGAGGCAGGACAAATGCTTTACGTACAGCTTTACTGGGAGGTGCGCGCTGCGCCAGTGCAGAACTGGACCGTCTTCGTCCATCTGCTCGACGAAGATGGGGGTGGCCCAAATCTCGTCGCAGGCGTGGATAGCCTGCCGGGTGCAGGCTCACTGCCGACGACGCGCTGGCAGGCCGGCTGGCGAATCCTCGACGAATATCAACTTCTATTGCCCAACGACTTGCCGGACGGAAACTATGCGCTTTCCATCGGGCTGTATACGGCGGATGGCGCGCGCCTGCCGGCAGAGGGGATTGGATTGCGCATCGGCGAGGTGCACATTGAGTGACGCAGGCGCTCTGTTGCCATCATTATATGCGGCGGAAGAGGCGGGCGGCTGGAACGTCGGCATGCGCACCGTTGCGCGGGCGCTGTTGGCAAACGTTCCGCTGCCGTTCGGTCCGATCTTGGAGCTGGGTTGCGGCGGCGGCGCCTTCGCCATCGAGCTGGCGCAATCGCACCTCGACGTTCAAGTGTTCGGCCTCGACCTGCGCGGCGCCGCCCTGGCCTTTGCGCAGAGCCGCTCACGGCGCGTGACATGGCTGCAAGGCGATCTCCTGCAACTCCCGTTCGCCGGGCCCACCTTTGCACTGATTGCGGCGCTCGATGTGGTGGATCAGCAGGGCGTGGATGCAGGCGCAGCGTTGACCGCCATCCACGAGTTGCTGCTGCCGGGCGGCGTCACCCTCCTGCGCGTGAGTGCGCACGCGTGGCTGTACGGGCCGCACGACATCGCTTTTGGCACCGGTCGTCGCTACAGTCGCAGCGCCTTTGTTGCGCTGGTACGCAGCGCCGGGTTGACTCCCTTGCGCGTGACTTACGCCAACAGCCTGCTTGCGCCTGCGGTGACGGCCGTGCGTCTTTTACAGCAGCATGGCCTGTTGCCTTTCTCGCAAGAACTGTACGAAGAGGGCATCGTGCATCGCATGGTGGGCGCTGCGTTGATGCAGGAGGCGAGGTGGTTGAAGCGCTATAACCTGATGTGGGGACTCAGCCTGCTGGTTGTGGCAAGAAAAGCATGGAACGCAGCGGACGGGCAATCAAGCCAACAGATTGACGAGGGGATGCCATGACGTTGGTGTGCACGGTGCTGCCGACCTTCAACGAACGCGACAATATTGCACCATTAATTGAAGGTATCCTGACAAACGCCGTTGCCTCGCACATGATATTGGTGGTCGATGACTCTTCGCCCGACGGCACGGCGGAAGTGGTGCGTTCATTGGCCGTGCGCTACAACGGCGCCGACCAACTGCGCGTGGCGCTCTACGTGCGCACCGGACAGAAAGGGTTGACCTCCGCCATCCAGTGCGGGATCGACTTTGCGCTCGAAACCCTTGGCGCAGACATCGTCACCTGGATGGACTGCGACCTCTCGATGCCGCCTGCAGATGTGGCGCGATTGGTGCGCGCCATTCTCGAAGAGGGCGCAGACGTCGCCGTCGGTTCGCGATGGGTCAAGGGGGGCGCCGACGCTGCGCACGGCTGGATGGCGCGCACCTTGAGCCGCATCATCAATGGACTCGCTGTGCTCCTGCTCGGCGGCGCCGTGCACGACTACACGAGCGGCTTCATCGCAGCGCGCGCACCGGTGCTGCGCATGCTGCAGCTGCGTGGAGACTATGGCGAATATTGCATCGATCTGCTGGCGCGCGCAGTGCACGCCGGTTTTGTGGTCAAAGAGGTTCCTTACATCTGCGTTCCCCGCACCGCCGGCGAAAGCAAGACCGGCGCCAATCTGTGGGATTATCTCGTCAAGGGGCGTAAATACGTGGCGACCATTTGGAATCTATGGAAAGAAAGAAGAACGTGAAGCATGTTGCAGCCTGCTGAACTCTCTCTGGAAGAAATGGGCGATCTGGCGGCCATTATTCCCGCTGCAGATCCGGAAGTCAAGCTTGTCTATCGGTCGATCCCGGAGTTCGGCGAAGAGCCGCGGCGGACAATCATCCCGGTCTGTGAGCCGACGCTGGGCGGCAACGAGATGAAATACGTCCAGCAGGCGATCGAGACGAACTGGATTTCATCCGCAGGACGCTTCATCCGCGAATTTGAGGCGCGCTTTGCCGAAGCCTGTGGCGTCCAGTATGGCATCGCCTGCGCCAACGGCACCGTGGCCATGCACCTGGCCATGGCGACGCTGGGACTGGAACCGGGGGACGAAGTGATCATTCCCACCTTCACCATGATCGCCACCGCCAACGCCGTCACCTATTGCGGCGCCAAACCGGTGTTGGTCGATATGGAGCCGGAATACTGGCAGATGGACCTGAACCAGGTGGAGGATAAGATTACGCCGCGCACGAAGGCCATCGTGCCTGTGCATATCTACGGCCATCCGACCGACATGGACCCGCTGATGGAGCTGGCGGAGAAACACGGGCTGACCGTGATTGAGGACGCCGCCGAAGCGCATGGCGCCGAATACAAGGGGCGGCGCACCGGCGGGCTAGGACATGCAGCCGGTTTCAGCTTCTACGGCAACAAAATCATCACCACCGGCGATGGCGGCATGGTCACCACCAATAACCGCGAGCTGGCGCGGTTGGCCTGGAACTTGCGCGACCACGCCTTCAGCCGAGAACGCCACTTCTGGCACAAGTACATCGGCTTCAACTACCGCATGACCAACTTGCAGGCGGCCGTCGGGCTGGCGCAGGTGGAGCAGCTGGACGCCTTCGTCGCCGCGCGGCGGCGCAATGCGGCTGAATACACCTGTCGGCTGCAAGGGATTCCCGGCATCCGCACGCCGTCGGAGGCGCCCTGGGCCAAAAACGTGTATTGGATGTACGGCATTCTGGTCGATGAGGCGGAGTACGGCATGAGCCGCGATCAGCTGCGTCGCGTGCTGGCCGAACATGGAATCGAAACGCGCACGTTTTTCATTCCAATGCACTGTCAGCCCGTCTATTGGGGGCAGTTCCGCGGAGAGCGCTATCCCGTAGCCGAAGACCTGTGCAAGCGCGGCTTTTATCTGCCTTCCGCTTCGTCGCTGCGCATTGAAGAGATCGAATATATCACGCGCGTAATTCGAGAAGCCTGCCCAAATCTGTGAGGTTGACAACAAGGAGAGGGCTGGCAGGCTGAACAGACGCGTGCAAAGAGCGCTCTACTCTTCACCGTGCCATCCTCGTCTTTTCGCCTAACGGTTGCATGGACAAACGCCCGATGGAAAGGCTTTGTCCAGACCACCTCTTCGGCAAAGGGTTCTCCTGCGACCATGGGGAGAAAGCGTTGACGCATCAACGTCCGATCAACGCTTTCTCCTGTAGTTTTAAGATGTCGCCGTCGTCGTCGCCATTTCCGTTCCCCAGGCCATCTATCCTGTGCAACCACAGAACTATTTTGATTTCGAGGTCGATTTGGGGCCGAGCGATGACGCCATCTATCCTCTGGCCGTTCTCACCTCCCCGGCGGGAACGGCGCGCTCTGTGTTGGCGCTCCCTCACCCTCTATCTGAGCGGTCAAGATGGAGGATGCCGACCGCGCCATCGCTTCATCTGGAAGGTGTACAGACGGCGTCTGCATCGCTGCCGCAGAGATCGCTCTTCCGGAAAGTGGCACCGCTCTTCCCGTGGCTGCACGCCGACCGAAGCGCCGACCAAGCCGACGAGATGGAACGCTTCGCCGCCGAAATGGGGCGCCGCCTCGCCGATGCGCTTTTCAACGAACAGGTGCTGCCTCTCTTCCTCGAGAGCCGTCAGCGCGCGGCGGACACTCGCTACGGGTTGCGCATCAAGCTGCGGCTGCGCGCAGCGGAGCTGGCGATATTGCCGTGGGAGTTGCTGGTCGATCCCTCTTCGCCGGTGGAGGCTCCTCGGTTTCTGGCCCTCTCGCGTTGGACACCGGTGGTGCGCTATCAGGAGGGACGTCACCGCCTCGAGGCGCTGGAGGTGCGCGGTCGCCTACACATCCTGGCAATGGGAGCCAGCCCCTCCGACCTTCCACCCATCGACGTCGCCGCCGAACAGCGTCACCTGAACGCAGCCTTTCCCCAGTGGAGTCCCCTCGGCGCCGTTGAGTGGGTGCAAGGGCAGACATGGCGCGACTTGCAAGAAGCGTTGCAAAAAGGACCTTATCACACCTTTCATTTTGTCGGCCATACCCTCTTCGATGAAAGCTGCGACGCCGGTTATCTTGCACTGGCCGACGCAGACGGAAAGGCGGAGCTGCACAGGGGGGACGAGATTGCGGCGCTCCTCGCCGACCATCCCACACTCAGGCTCGTTGTGGTGAACGCCTGCGAAAGCGCCGAGGGATCGATCTCCCAGTTGAACGCAAGCATCGCCGCCATGCTGGTCGAGCGCAGCGTTCCGGCGGTCGTCGCCATGCAGACGACAATCGGCGATCGCGGAGCCTTAGAATTTGCGCGCAGCTTTTATCGCAGCGTCGCCAATCGACTACCCGTCGATGCAGCTTGTGCCGAAGCGCGCAAGGCAATGCGCCTGGCCACAGAGCGCTCGCTGGAGTGGGTTACGCCCACGCTCTCCATGCAAACGCCGGAGGGACAGCTCTTCACACTCGAAGGGAAGCCGCTCCGTTGGCCAAAGATTCTCAGCATCTTGCTCATTCTGACATTCTGCACAGTCTCAGGATTCGGCGCCATCACCTGGCTATCGATGCAACCACCTGCCCCACAAGGCGAATTCAACGTAGCCGTGGCAGAGTTTGAAATGCTCGGTCGGCCATCGCAATGGCAGCCGTATGGACGGCTGTTCGGCGGAAGCCTGGCCGAGGCGCTTGAAAACGAGTATCGCCTCAGCCAGATGAGCGAGGTGGACGTCGTTCATCGCAACGTCGGCGTCATTCACGATGAGCGGGAGGCGGCTGCATTGGCCGAGAGGGGCTTTCAGATGGTCCTCTACGGCAGCGTGGGGGTCGTGGACAGTCAGATGCAGGCTTTCATGAAGATTTACGTCGCCGATGCCTTTCACAACGACATGGGAGAGATCACAGGCGCGCACGATTTCGCCATTCCGCTCTTCTTCTCCACCAACGAAGTGTTCACCTATACGCAGGTCTTCTCGCAACGCGCCAGCCTGCTGGTGGATTTGATTCAGGGCATCCATCTCGCAGCCGAAAACCGTCTTGCCGATGCGGCGGTTGCGCTGGGCCGCGCAGCCGCTGAGGCAGAACGGCTTGGCACCTTCTCAGGCAAAGAAGTCATCTATCTCTTCGCCTCCGACGTGGCGCGGCGACAAGGCAAGCATGAGGCGGCGGAGCAGCTTGCGCTGCGGGCGTTGGCACTCAATCCGCAGTACGGCCGCGGCTATATTGCGCTGGGCAACAGCCGCTTCGCACGCGGTTCTGCCTGGCTGGCTTCAGCGCTGGAAGCCTACCAAAGCGCGCTTGCGCTGCCGGGGCGACCACCCTCCGCCTTCGTTGCAGAGAAAGCGAATTTCGGCGCCGGTCAGGTTTATCTGAATCTTTACAGCATGGCTGCACAGGACGGTTCCCCCTACGCCGAAGCATACGCCATCGAGGCGGAGCGTCACTATCGCGCTGTGATCGAAAGTTTTTCAGAGTTGACACACCCAACTTACGGCAATCGGGAACTTCTGGCCTTGGCGCATTTGGGAGCGGGATATCTGGCGCAACTTCGCAATCTGCCCGACGCCGTCGAGCACTTTTGCCGGGCCCTGGCCGTTTCGTCCAAGCCCGAGCATCGACGACTTGCGCAGGAGCACCTGACTGAGCTGGATGCCGAATGTGGCGCGTTAACGCCTCTTGCCGGATGAATTTCCGCAGAACGAATGTTGTCGCAGACGTTTAGACCGATCTCCCAGAGGAGAAGAAACCATGAAACGTTACTTGCTGTCACTGATCGGATGGGGTGTTCTCCTCCTCGGAGTGTTGTGGCTGGGAGAGAACGTCGTCATCGCACAGACAGAAATGCCTCCGATTTCGCCCCTCTTGCCTGACGCTTGCCCACCGGCAGAGCAATGGCTCCAGTATATCGCTCGTCCAGGCGATCGATGGGCGAGCATCGCCGAACGATTCCACATCGATGAAGGTGCGTTGCGCAGCGCCAATCCAACCCCGCGCGGTTCGCTGCTTATCGGTCAGCCGGTGCGCATTCCATGCATCCTAGCACCGCCGACGTCCACGCCGTTCCCGACCATAGCAGCCGCGCCCGTCCCACCGTCGCCGACGCTTTCGGCGCCGCAGCGCCCCGCCTCTTGCACAGCGCCGTCGGGTTGGATTCCCTACACTGTGCAGCACGGCGACACTCTTTCCGGATTGGCCAGCCTCTGCCGCACCGGCGTG
>JANWYX010000089.1 GCA_025055055.1 Caldilinea sp.
ATCCACCAGCGTGCGCCCTGTCATCACCTACTGGTTCATGGCTCTGTACTGCGCCGCGAAGAGCGCAGCCTTTATGGGTGCCGTCGATGCCGGTGCCGAGTGGATTGCAGCCATCCAGGCGGCCTGGAGCGACGCCGATCAGGCGCTGTGGGCCGGCGTGCTGAACTTCTGGTTCCTCGGGCGCGTATTCGACAGAGCGCGACACACGAACTGGTAAGCGTTACTTACAAGTTCAGAGATGCGTGTTCCTCCACAAGCTATCGATCTGGCCAAGCGCTTTGAGGGCTTCCACCGCGTGCCGAAGCATGATCCTGGCCGCGCGTACCCGTACGTCTGCCCGGCTGGCTACTGGACCATCGGCTACGGTCACCTCTGTGATCCGAGTCATCCGCCGATCACGGAGGCCGAGGCTGAGCGCTATCTGGCGGACGACCTCATGACGGCGCTCGCCGCCACATTGCGCTATTGTCCGGTGCTGGCGACCGAGCCCGAGGGGCGGCTGGCCGCCATCGTGGACTTCACCTTCAACCTCGGCGCGGGGCGCTTGCAGACATCGACGCTGCGGCGGCGGGTCAACCAGCGGGACTGGGTCGCCGCCGCAATCGAGCTGCGCAGGTGGGTCTATGGCGGTGGACGTGCATTGCCTGGCCTCCTGGCGCGGCGTGAGGCCGAAGTCACTCTCTTGAGGGCATTCAGTTGAGATGCCGATTGAATACGGTGTACTGTGTTGAATTAAAGGCGGGATCGATCTCCATGGCACGGGCGCGAAGTTCACGGTGGTCCCTGCAAGCCCCGCGTCGTCCCCAAGTCTGATCGTTTCTTTCGATGCCTTGTATCAGCGTGATGCAGTCGTCCAGATCAAATTTCGGAAGCAAAGGCCGTATTGCCTCATTGAAGCGCTTGTCCGCACTGTCGTAGCTGGTACTTGCCACGTAATATGCGCTCGCAAGGCTTACTAAAGTCTTTTCCCATTCGGGCGAATCCGAAATTTCACGCAGGGCATCCCACGTCTCACGTCCGATCTGAGGGAGATCACCGGCAACGATCCACGCACGTAATCGATCTGCGTGTTCTTGCAAGGAAGGAGCGATAAACCATGCCAAGCAGCGAGCCGATGTTTCCTTTTCGGCGGTGTGCTGGATCACCGCCTTAGCATGATCCGCTAGCGACATATAGATACTCGCTGAGCGCGACAGAAAGTGGATCAGATAGACAATTGGTGAGTTACCTGCGGCAATCGTGCTGAAGTAGTCTCTGTCGGCCTCGACCTGCGCCTGGAACTGCGCGGGGTTGCGGCCATAAAGCAGGATCAGTGCGCTGTAGTTGATGGCACGGTTTTTCTCGCATTTTTCGTCCGTCAACCGGAACACGAACTTCCACAGCGCCTTGAAGACAGCCTTCTCGACCCCTGGATTGAAGCGAGAGAAATACTTACTCTCCAGGTACGACCTGAGTCTCTTGTCGTTGATCAGGATGCCAGATGCTTGCTCGAGGTCTTCGACCAGATCGCTTATGATCTTCTTGGACAATATCGGCGCCTTCGTAAGCAGGCCATCGAGCGCATTGCGAATGAGTGCCCGAGCCGTGTCACGGTTCGGTCGATGCAACTGGAAATTGGCATCGATCACCGGGTGCGCAGCAAGATGGCGCTGGCGTTGAAGATGCAGAAGGTTCTCCCGCTCGGGAAAGTCGAGCAACTGCGTCTGCTCTGCTACCAATTCCACCATCTTCGATTCCCATTCCGAAGATCGCTCGTTAGCCTCCTGCAGCTTACTGATCTCGGCCAAAATGCCCTTGGCCTTGTCATCACCGTAGAGGTCGACGAGATGCTGAAGTTTGAACAACAGATCACAGACCACGACCGACCACAGCATCACGACAGCCGACCGGTAATTACCGGCCGCGTAGCAGCTCAACACCTCGGAGAAGTATTCCTTGCTGCGGGCATCGAAGATCTGCGTTGCGCGTTGTTCGATGGAGTATTCGTCCAGCATCACGCCTCCCGACTAATGATCTCGATGTACCCGATCAACTCTGCCGAATAGCTGCCATCGCCATTCGCGGCCCCCTTGTGCTTCAGCTCCCGCTGCAAGGTCGGCTCGACCGCGCGGGCGAAGAGCTCAATTCGCTCATCTGGCGAGAACCTGGGCAAGGTCGTCGGTGCCTGCAGGTAGCGCTCGGCCTGTCGCTCAACCGCGGGTACGCGAGCACCGTCCTGCCTGACAGCGATCGGTTGAACCAAGACTCGGCGCTCGCCTTTCCCAGTCGATACTTCGACCAACCAGAGTGACAACAGGATCGGGGTGTCGACGTCGCCCATTACGGCAATCCCGACGTCCTCCGGCGGCACGCTGCGCCAGCGGCCCAATTCTTCCTGGATCAGCGGGTGATCAAGGCCGAGCAGTTCAACATCATCGCGGCTCGTGGCGGTGTCGCGGTTCAATGTGAAACGGGCGCGACGAGCGCCATCAACGGTCACCAGATCGTAGGTCTCGTCGTCGACCTTGATGAGCTTCTGTTGACGTTCGGTGACCGCTGCAGACAGGAACCGCACCAAGCGATCCAAGCTCGACGACACGTCCGAGAATGGCTTGTAGTCATCAAGACTGAAGCCTTCCAGGTCCTGGAAGAGGTCGAACACGACTTGCCTTGCCTCACGCGAGTTCGACAACGCTGCTTCCAGCTCGACCTGGGTCCTCTTGAGCTCTGGGTCTGAGAGCGCCTCCTGGTAAAGGCGGTCGTAGTTCAGGCGCTCAGAGAGCTGCCCAAGAATTTGCGCTCGCAGATCTTCGGCGACATTGCCCTGGTCGTCGACCTTGCCGACCGTGCGCGCGATCTCGGTCAGCTTCTCGTCGAGCAGCAGAAAAATGCGGCCCTCGATGGTGTCCGAGAGGACCAGGTTGTAAACCTGCGCCGTGTGATTCTGGCCATAGCGATGGATGCGGCCGATACGCTGCTCCACATCCATCGGATTCCACGGCAGATCGAAATTGAACAGGATGCGCGCGAACTGAAGATTGATGCCCTCCCGGCCTGCTGCGGTGCAGACCAGCACCCGAGGACCATCCTTCTGACGGAAGCGACGCTCGGCCGCAACCTTGGCTCCGTGGTCGCCACCCCGTAGCACGACGACTCCCTGGCCGGGGTAGGCTTGCTCGATCTCGCGTGCAATTAGGTCTACCGTGCCGAGATACGTGGCGAATACGACGACTTTTTCATTCGGGTTCTGTCGCCAGAGGTAACCCATTCCGTCGAGCAGCTTTTGTACCTTCGTTTCGCGTTGGACTGGAAAGATCTTGAGGAGGTCTCTGATTCGCAGACGCTCTTCGGGCAGATGCATCTCGACTACCGCCGATGCCACATCCTCGGCGTGGGTCGCGGAATACTCGCTGCCGTAGGGATCTGACGCTAACTCCAGCGCTTCCTCGTCCAGCCGTTTCACGAGGCGATACTTGAGATCGGCCAACACCCGGTCCACCTCGCTGCGACCGATGCTGTCTCGGGGAAGCTGGAACTCCTGATGGATGAGATCCCGCGCCTCGTCCATGAGGCGTTCGCGACCTTCGATGTCGAGTTCCTTGTCGCGCAGCAGCGCTTCGTGGATCGTCAGCATCAACAGCCGTCGTTTCAGCGTCCGCCGAACAGCGGCGAAGCTCGACGCGGCGATCTTCTGGAAGATTGCCATCAGGAAACCGAGCGCCTGCCCTTGACTTCCTTGCCGCCGAGCGAGGTCGAAGCCGTCTTCCAGGTACTCCCGCAATTTCTCGTAGAACAGGCGCTCTTCCTGGTTCATCAGGAAAGATTCGGTATGAACCCAGCGCCGTGCGAAGAGGGGTGACCCGTCCGGTTGGCACGCATCGGCCTTGGTGCGCCTGAACATCACGGTGTTCAGTCGGTGGCGGTTTTCCACCATGTCTTCCGGGCTGCGAAACAGCGTTGGGTTCAACAGCTGAACGAGCATCCAGAATTGAAAATGATTGCCCTGATGTGGCGTGGCCGACAGCAGGAGCAGGTCCCGCGTGTGGTCCTTCAACGCTTCGGCCAGCTTGTAGTTCTCCGTCTTTCGCACCTTGCCGCCATTGCGGTACGCGGTCAGGTGATGCGCTTCGTCGAACACCACCAGATCCCAGCGCGGCGCTTCCAAGAGGCGCTTGATGCGCGCCGGTCGCTTCAGGGTGTCGATGCTGGCGATCAGGCGGTCGTGCTTGGCAAAGGCATTGGTCTTGCGGTCGGTGATGTCGCCCTCCGAGCCGAACACCTCGAAGTCGAGGTTAAAAACCTCGTTCAGCTCGCGATGCCAGTTGTTCACCAGACCGGCAGGCACCACCATCAGCGCACGATTCAGCTCACCTCGGCTTGCTAGCTCCCTTAGGATGAGCGCGGTTTCAATGGTTTTTCCCAAACCAACCTCATCCGCGATTAAGAAACGCCGCGGGGATGCGGTGGCGACACGATGTGTGAGCACCACTTGGTGTGGAAGCAGATCGATCTTGGCTGAGGTCAGCGCCGAGGCGCTCTCCATCACCGGCAATGCGTGCGCTTCGTAGGACAACCACGCACGGCGTGCGCGGTCAGCCCCGCCGGCGACGGCACGCAAGATGCGCTCGGTACGCGTGAGCTCACGCCTGACGGAGCCAACCGGAACACGGCGCTCACCGACGCTGAAGAATGCGCGCAGATAGCCGTCGCGCGCAGGGTCAAGAACAACGCCTTGACCGAAGTCGGGGTGCGTGATCCGCTCGCCGGGCTGAAACACGGGGTCTGCTTGCACGTGCCACTCTCACGTGATGCGCAGGTGGAACAAGCCCGCCGGCTTGGCGCCTTCACGCAGAAGGATCTCCTGCGGGTACTCGTTGGCCTCGCCCCAAAGGATGCGGCCAAAGTCGAGCTGGCTTCCTCGGTGCGGCGCCTCGCAAAGCCAGGTCACTGCATCGGTGGCTGGGTTGGTTTTCAGTCGCCCGTGTGCCGATGGCATCCAGAAGACGAGCGCCGCCTGCCCTTCGTAGTACGACTGGAACGACAGCACGGCGGGCTTGATCACGTCGGCTAGCCAGACTTCGGCGTCTTGGGGAGAGAGCAGGTCGAGACTGCCGTCCAGCCCGGCCACCACCAGCGTGTCGCCGTTGTTGCTGGGCAGATCGTCGGACCAGTGCCCAACGGCCTGTAGAAACTGGCGCAGGCTCCACACCTCGGGCGCTGTGCAGACCAGGTTGCGTGCCTCCTCGTCCCAAATCCAGCTCGTGCCGCGCCGTTGCCATCCGGTGTCGAGCGTTTGCCTCATGTCAGCTTCCTGGGGATTCCTGCACGTTTGGCGATTTCTAGCACAAGGGTGCGAAAATCGTCATAACACTGCTGCACATTGACCTGATGTGCGCCAATCGCGCCGTCTGCGGCCCGTAAGGCAAACATGGGTTTGCGTGCCTCCATGGCAATCGGCATCAGACTGCGGTAGTGTTTGATGCGTTGTATCTGGTGAGAATCAGGTTCAGGCAGCGCGGCAGTA
The DNA here is from genome assembly GCA_025055055.1 of Caldilinea sp. Lineage (GTDB taxonomy): Bacteria > Chloroflexota > Anaerolineae > Caldilineales > Caldilineaceae > Caldilinea. Next base: position 5,504 of record JANWYX010000089.1, read on the forward strand.
TCAGGTATCCCCAGCACACTTTCCCGATAGGCATAGGGCAACTTGGCCTGCCACTTGGCGTAAGCCTTGGTCGGGCGTCCGAGCCGTTCGGCATGCTGCATCAGGACATAGCCGATCGGCTTCATGGCTCCTTCCGGTATTAAGCCGATGTCCGCCGATGCCTTGGGTCTGGCTTGTTGCCAAGTTTCCCGCCAGCGGCGCAAGGTCGGTCCTAGGTTTTTCAGGCCCTGTAGGGAAAAGAGATCGGGCGCGACAGGTACGACAACGTGGCTGGCCGCCACCAGCGCAGAACGGTTGATCGCGCCCAGGTTGGGGCCGACGTCGATCAAAACCACATCGGCCTGATGCCGTTCAGCGGCGCTTTTCATCACCCGCCAAAATGCCGTGGTGACGCGGAATGCCCGGTCGCGTCCTTCCAGGCATCGTGGCCATTCGGTGGACAGATCGTCTTCGATGCGAGAAAGCGCCAGATCGCCGACGATCAACCCCAAACCATCGGCCAGTGACTCGATGTGCGCATCGCGCACATCGCCGGTACCGCTAAACAAGGGCTCGACGGCTCCAAACAGGGTATCCGGATGGGCATCGTCCGGCCAGAGATGTTCCAGCCGCGCCTCATCCAGTGCCATGATCGACAGATTCGATTGCGGGTCGAGATCAACGGCCAGTACACGGCAGCCCAGCTCAGCAAACATCCAGGCAGTGTGATAGACCAACGAGGTTTTCCCGACTCCACCTTTGTTGTTGAAGAAAGCGATGCTGATCATGGCGCCTCCCGCGCGACGATGGCGGCTACCACGCCCGTATGCACTTCGAAGCGCAGACGCGCGCCGAAATGCTTGCGGGCGATCGCGATGCCGGCACCAAAGCGCTGTACGAAGCCCAATGCCCGCAGCGCCTCAGCCAGGTTGGGATTGCGGTAATCCGTCACGCCGGGTTGACCGAAATTCTCGATCGTTACGCTGCCGAAGGGGCCACCCGGGTTGTGGATTTCGATCCGGTCGTCGAACCAATACACCCGTACCGGCGCGTTTGTCGCCTCGTAGCTGCGATGCAGATAGGCGTTGCGCACCAGCTGGCGCAGACCATCAAAGGCGTAGTCTTCCTCTAGGGTTTCACGTTCGCTGGTTATGAAACCGACGCGCCTGCGGTTGTGCGCTTCGAGTTTTTCCTCGAGCCGTCGGATTTGGTCGGCCACGGTGCCGTAGGTCACCTCTTCGTCCGCCACGGGATCGGTCAGATCACGCCCGGCAATGCGCAAAAACTGCGTATAGGCTCCACCGATCCAGTCTGCAGGCGCGCGCCCGCAGACGAGTAGCCCCAGCACCGTTGGCACCGGCTCATTCTCAGCCACGATCAGCTTGGTGGCAGCGAGCTTCTGTTCCAGCGTGCGATCGTTGGCGAGCAAGACGTCCCGCGCCACGAGCGAGGGCAGGTATTCCTGTTCGAAGCGCAGCTGGTCGATGTCCTCCAAGGTCGCTTCAGCCACCGGTTGTATGTCGAAGGGCCGGTCCCGGTGCCGCCGCCGCTCGTTGAGGATGCGTTCGTCCTGGGCGGTGGCAAGGCCACGGCGCGGCCCCCAGCGCACATGGATGCGCCCCTTGTAGCGCACCGGCGGCGTATCGCATGGCCATACCGTCACGACGGCAAAGTCGGCGCTAGCCAGACGGCGCTTTTCCACCAGCAAGGTGGGTGGCGGCACGATATTGCCATCGGTCTTGATGTCGGCCAGGCTCCTTAGTAGCTCGTCCGTCACGACAAAGCCTGCTACGGGCGAGCCGTCATCCTGGGCGCCGATGAAGACCACGCCGGGCGCCCGGTGGCCGGCCAGATCGTTGGCAAAGGCACACACCGCCTCGCGCACGGTCTCTGGCGCTCGGCCACCGAAGGATTGCTTGCGCTCGACCCGGTCGGACTCGAGGTCGGCGAGCAAGCTCTCGAGGGTCGTGTCATCCAGCGCATGCATCATTCGTACTCCTCAAAGAGCGATCCTTGGGAGGGTTTCACCGCCTGGCTGGAAGCCCAAGCGTTGTAGATCGACACGGCGCGGGAGGCTGCGTTGCGCGTGGCCTGATCCGGGCCGTGGCGATGCAGCCACTCCAGCAGGGCTTTCAGCGCCACATGCGGCCTGAAGTTCTCGTTCTTGAGCGTGTCCGAGGCATTGATGCCGCTGCCGTCGAAGCAGGCGCCAACGAGCACCAGCGCCTGGTCGAGGTCGGCGGTCAGCTTGCGGCGATGCCTGCCCACCCAGGCCTGGGCGAATTCGAGCGGCGGGGTACGGTAATAGACCTTGCTCTTTTCAAACACCCAGCCGCGCTCGATGAAGTCATCGGGCGTGGCGGTGGTGCCGCGCAGAAATTTTTGCACCTGATCGCGCGCAAGCTGCGCATGCCGGCCGAAGGTGCGCAGGAAGAGGCGCGTCATCGGCTCGCACTTGGGCGGAGGGGGCTCTTCTCCCTTGCTGGCGTTGTCGTCGATCAGCTGGTTGATGCCGATGAGCGCATCCTTCACCGAGATCGTGCGGCCCTCATCGACATAGACCTTGCCATAGTGGCGCGAGAAGTATTCCAGCGCCTTGCCGCGGCGGATCACCTGCAGATCGGCGGCGGGGAGCCCCTCTTTCGCGTGGTTTTCCAGCATGGCCTGCAACTGGCGCACATCAGCCAAGACCTCGCGGCGCATGCGGCCCCAGCTCACGGGCTTCGGCTCTTCGGTGCGCTTGCGGCAGACGTGGATGATGTCGTATTCGATGGTCTTGGAGCCGAACTCGCCTTCGCCCTTGGTCTCGTCGGAGCGGATGGGGTAGGTCGCTTCCAGGTAAAAGCCCGCCTCGAACAACGACTCCAGCACCGCCACCCAGGGTTCGTCCTCGCTGTGGTGAAAGGTGAAGGCGAGGAGGCCGCCGGGCTTGAGGATGCGGTGCGCCTCGCGCCAGCACTGGGTGAGCAGGCGTTGATAGAAGCCGTCCGGGTCTTCCGGCTCA
>JANWYX010000106.1 GCA_025055055.1 Caldilinea sp.
GTCGCCGATGTCGCAACGCCCCCCCTTGCAACGACGAGCGATGTGCAGCGCTTTGTCTTGACGCCTCCCAGCGGCGGGGTGGGCTGGTGGGATAGCTCCGAGAACGTACAGATCGGCCTGAATGACTCTTTTTTGTATGCAGGCGTCTTCGGCGACCGCTCGCTGCTCAGCGCAGTTCGCTTCAATCTCGGCCGCATCCCGCGCGGCGCACCGATCCTGAGGGGCGAATTGCAACTCAACGGCCTCTCCGACGAACGCCTCAATCCGGAGGCCGACGGCATCTGGCGCGTGCAATTGATTCCCGAACATGAGCTTGCCACCCTCATCGGCGCCAACTTCATGATGGTCTACAGCGCCGCTGCGCCGATCACGCTGCGCGAGCTACGCACGCAGGATTTAGGACGCGACCGATTGAACACCTGGACGTTGGAGCCGGAGACGCTGCGCTGGCTGGAACAGCAGCGTCTCGACGGCGCCGAATCCATCATCGTGCGCATCACCGCTTCCACCAACCGAACAGGCGACACGCTGTTCGCCTGGGATAGCGGTTATGGTCAGAAGACGGAAGGCGTTGCGCCGGCGCTGATTTTGGAGATCGGGCCGCCACCGGCGACCCCGCCACCCTTGCCCACCGTCGAGTATCTGGTGGCGACCTTCACTCCGGTTCCGGAGAATGTGCTGACGGCAGTGGCGCTGCAACAGACGGCCACGGCGGTCGCCGCAACCACCGGGACCTACACGCCGGTTCCTCCCTTTGTGACGCCGACGCCATACCCGCAAAACCTAGCTACGGTGCAGGCTGCGGCGCGGCTGGCAGGCCTCCCTGCAGTCGTGGTCGAAACGCCCACCCCGGCCAATGCCGCCACGGCCACGGCTTACGCCGAATATGCCACGGCAGTGGCGTTGACGACCGGCACCTTCACGCCTGTGCCCACCGACTATGTGACACCCTTCGTGGTGCTGCCATCGCCGCCCGCCGAAAATGTGGCGACGGTGGTGGCGCGCATCGTCGCCGCCACGGCCACGGCCAAGGCCGGCGGGCCAACCTTTACACCCTTGCCCTACAACGCTGTGATCGGTGAATATGTGATCGCCACGCCTACGCCTCAGAACGTGGCGACCGCGGCTGCACTCGCCCTGGCCGCCACAGCAGAAGCGCAGACCTATGGGCCGGCCTCGCCAACGCCATTCCATTGGATCGTCATTACGCCGACGCCCGTGCCGCTGCCAACCGCCACGCCGACTACGCCGCCGCTCATCCTGGAGCGCGACTTTACGCCGACGCCGCCTCCCACGCCGACCGAGGTGATCCCGGACACCTTGCCGGACGCCTTCAAGAATCTGATCTTCTTCCAGCGCGGCTCCGGACCCGGCGCGCAAATTTGGGTGCTCAACCCTGCCACCGGCGAAACCGGCCTGATCACGCGCGATTGGATCTATCCGCTGGCCAGAAAGACATTGACGCTCTCGCCCGATGGTCAGCAGGAAGTGTTCGTGCGGCGGGACTCTAACGGCGTGGCGCAGCTTCACGTTCGCAACATCCATTCCGATCGCTCGCGGCAGATCACCTCCTTTGAGCGCGACAGCTACGATCCGGCCTGGTCGCCGACCGGGGAGTGGATCGCTTTTGTCTCCAGCAATCCGGGCAACGACGAAATCTATCGAGTGACGCCGGACGGCAGCATTGTCGAGCGACTGACGTACAACAACTGGGAATGGGACAAGCATCCCACCTGGTCGCCCGACGGCCGGCAAATCGTCTTCTTCTCGAACCGGGAAGTGGGACGCACGCAGCTTTGGATCATGGACGCCGATGGCTCTAATCAGCGCAGGCTGCTCGCCAGCGAGTTCGATGATATGTATCCGGTGTGGACGCGCTAGCGCGTCTGTGGTAAGGTATACAAAGAATGAATCAACGGGAACTTCAGGCTTACTTACGTCCGATTTTGCGATGGTGGTGGTTGGTCTTGCTCGCCATGGCGCTGGCAGGGGCGTCCGCCTTTATCTTTGCGCGCATGCGACCAGATGTCTACATCGCCAGCGGCACGGTCATGGTCGGCACCGCCATTCAAGAGCGCAACCCGGACAGCCAACAGCTTTCTCTGACGCAGGGATTGGCGCAGACTTACGCCAGAATTATGCAGCGCCCCTCGATCAAGAGGGCGACGATGGAGGCGCTCGGCATGGATTGGCTGCCGCAGTATACGGTGCGCACCGAATCCCAATTGATCGAGGTCAACGTCACCGACGTCGATCCACAGCGCGCCTACGCCGTGGCCACGGAACTGATCAACCAGCTGATCCTGCTCAGCCCCGGCGGACAGGAGCGGCAACAACGCGAAATCTTCATCCAGGAACAACTGCGCAAACTAGAGCAGAGCATGCGCAGCACGGAGGAAGAGATCGGCCGTCGCCAGGTGGAGCTTTCGGCAGCGCTCAGCGCGCGTCAGATTCGCCAGCTTGAAGATCAAATCGCTGCGCTCGAAGCCAAAATGACCACGCTGCAGTCCACCTATGTCGCCCTGCTTGCCAACACCGATCAAGGCTCCACCAACACCATCAACATCCTCGACCCGCCGGCTGTGCCCACCCAACCGGTTCCCAATCGATGGTGGCTGTTGGTGGCTGTCGCCGCTATCATCGGAGCCGGCGTGGCTGTAGCCGGCGCTTATTTGCTGGAATTGCTCGACGATCGCTTGGAAAACGTGGAGCAAATTCAGCGGGCGACAGGATTGACGACGCTCGGCGTTCTGCCTGAATCGAATGTGGACTCGGCGGAGCGTCCTCTGATCATGTTGAGCGCGCCCCATACGCCCGACGCCGAAGCATTTCGGGTCTTGCGCACAAACCTGCTCTTTGCGTCGGTTGATCGCGGCTTGGGCGCGCTGGTGGTCACCAGCCCCACACCCGGAGAAGGCAAATCCTTTGTCGCCTCCAATTTGGCGATCGCTTTTGCCCAGACCGGTCAGCGGGTGATTCTGGTGGATGCCGACCTGCGCAAACCGACGATCCACCGCGCCTTTGGGTTGGTGAACAACGTCGGGGTGACCAGCGCCCTGGTCAATAACCTCGATAACTTCGCCTCCGCGTTGCAGCAGACCGTTGTGCCGGAGCTACGCGTGATGACTTCAGGCCCTCTGCCGCCCAATCCTTCTGAACTGCTCAGCTCGCGCCGCATGCAGGAGCTGCTGGAGCGCCTGAGGGCAGACTGCGACCTTTTGGTGATCGACAGCCCTCCGGTGACGGTGGTTTCGGACACCGCCGCCCTGGCGAGTCGCTCCGATGGCGTATTGCTTGTCTTTGCAAGGGAGAAGATGAATCGGGACATTGCGCACAAGACCATCGGCGCCTTGCGTCAGGTGAATGCATACACGCTGGGCGTAGTGTTGAATCGGGTCACGAGCGGTGAACACGGCTACTATTATTCGTACCACAAGAGTTATAGCGACCGCTATTACAGCGGTTACTATGCTTCGCGGCGCCATGCAAAAGCTGCTGCGGAGACAGCCGCAGTGGTCTCACCCCGGCCCGTCCCCAGTGCTTCTATGACCAATGGCGCTCCACCCGAAACGGAGCGCGCCGGCCGGCCAAAACCTGTGAAATAGCTTCGTCGTAGCGATCCATGGTTGCCGGCGCCGACCGTTCCTGCACCGATCTCAAAAAATGCATTCTGGTGGTCTGCACTGCCAACGTGTGCCGATCACCTTACGTTGCCTCGCTGCTTCAGCAACGCATCAAGGCGGCGGGGCTGGACGATCGAGTGTGCGTTGAATCGGCGGGCGTGCAGGCGCAGCCCGGCCGTGCGGTTGATCCAACAATCCGGGCGATGCTGGAAGCAAGATGCATTCCACCGGCGGAGCAGTACGCCAAGCCGGTGGTTGAGGATGATCTGCGCAGGGCCGATTTAGTGCTTGTTATGGAGGAAGCGCATCGTCAGCTGCTTTTTTATCGATTGCCCGGCGCTTTGCCGAAAATTTTTCTGCTCGGCGAGTTGGCCGGACGCCATCAAGAGATCGACGACCCTCACGGAGCCGAGTTTGAGGAGTATCTGGCGATGGCAGCGTTGGTGGATGAATTGCTGGAACAGGGCTGGCCTCAGCTATTAAGACGACTGGGGATAGAAACGCCCCGGCAAGATCTGCCCTAGTACCAAGCAAATAGCCACACTTGTTTACCGAACAGGGTGCGAGACAGCGGAGGTTTCGGATAATAAAAAGAAATAGATTCAATGGGAACGATGCAAAGGTGCAAAGCAGAGGTGCACCTGTGGCGAGATTTCGTCGTTTATAACGCCGTCAAGTACGCGGCCCGTTCAGAGTGTATGCAGCGAAGTGCTCGTTTGCGCATTGAAAGCGCCGGTGGTTGGCGCCCAGCGGTCCATGGGCTGCTCCTCGAGCGCCGGGTCCATCTCTATGGATCGTCGCGTCATGGCCGCCGCTGCCAGAAGAATGACAAATGCGCCTGCGCTGATCGCAACTATAATCGCTGCTGTAATGCCGATTAACATGCCTCACCCTTTTCCCTTCTGACGATATTCACTCACCGTCATTTACTCACCGTCATTTACTCACCGTCATTCACCTGCTCTCGTCTTCACCTATCTCTGTATTTCTGTATTTTTCTATATTTTCTCCCCTATTGTTGTTACATCTTCTCTTGGGTGAATGACTTTTCATCGCAGCCTTGTGCTTTGTCTCCAGCATTACAGAAAGTTCTATATCCATCTACTGTCAAAAGACCTATTTGAGAGAGCGAGTTTTATCGGATCGATCGTGTACGCTCCAATTGAATCAAAGATTCTTTGAAATGCTGAACGTCCACCCTACGGGTTCGGCTCTCTTTGAATGCGTTCATCGCATGCGTAGCAACCGTAACGTTTCCATCGGCCAAACCATGATGAAACGCCGGGCAGACGTTAAGACGTCGTCGTTTTCAGGTTTGTCACGACCACTTGTCAGCCAAGTGTAAGCTCCTATCTGAGAAATAGCTGATAGGATACCTTCAGAAGTGAATCGATCTCTAGCAGGGTGCATAGGGCTTTATAAAAGCTTTGCTTTTTAGTGTTATGAGTGTATGTAAGCGCTCTGCGAATTTACTCAGGTTAACTATCGTTTCATGGCCCGAATGAATGTTCCCGACGACGCCGGACAAGGTGTGAACCTCTATATTCATAGACAGGCGAGCAGCCTGAAAAAATACATTATCGAGCAAATCATTTTGTCGTTATTTGGATGGGTTCCTACGGTTGTCGGAATCGGGTTGCGCGCCTTGGTGTACCGTATGATTTTGCAGATGCGCGGGCTTGCTGCCATTGAAAACGGCGTGCGCATTCGTTTTGCAGATGGGATTCAGCTTGGCCGCAATGCTTATATCGATCAAGGCGTGTATCTGCATGCTTGCCCGCAGGGCATCCGGATCGGCGACAACAGCTTTGTAATGCATGGCTCGGTGTTGCACGTTTACAACTTTCGCAATTTGCCCCATGCCTTCATCCACATCGGCGCCAACAGCCTGATCGGGGAATTTAATGTCTTGCGGGGGCAAGGGGGGATCACGATCGGCGATCGCGTCTATACGGCCCCGATGGTGCAGATGCTCGCCGTCAATCACGTCTTCGACGATCCGACGCGGCCCATGGTCGAACAGGGCATCACGGCTGAAGGCATTGTTATCGAAGATGATGTTTGGATTGGCGCCGGTGCCATTATAACGGACGGCGTGCGCATTTGTAAAGGGGCTGTCGTTGCAGCAGGCGCCGTAGTCACGCAGGATGTGCCCGCCTACACGGTGGTGGGTGGCGTTCCGGCAAAGACGCTGCGCAAGATCGACGGTGTGCAGCGGCGCGATCCTTCGAAGGAAGTTTATTTTTAGTGGGAGCATTCTCGCGTCAGGGCGGGCCGTCCACAGGCGGTTGAACGGAAGGAGAGTAATTGTATGGCGACGTTTTCGGTGGTAATTCCTGCCTACAACGAGGAAGACGGCATCTGTGAAATCGTACAACGCGTGCTGGCGACGCGCGAGGCACTGCGCAAGGTGGGGTTTGACGAGCTGGAGCTGATCGTGGTCGATGATGGCTCCAAAGACCGCACGGCGGAGTTGGTGCGCGTTCAACCCGGGGTGACTCTGGTGCAACATGCACGCAACAGCGGCTACGGCGCCGCCTTGAAAACCGGTTTTGCCGCCGCCTCCGGTGAGTGGATCGGCTTCCTAGACGCCGACGGCACCTACCCGCCGGAGTATTTTCCGGCGCTGTTGCAGGCAGCGCAAGAGCAGAAGGCCGACCTGGTCATCGGGTCGCGCATGGCCGGCGCAGAGAGTCAGATGCCGTTGATGCGTCGCATCGGCAACCTCATTTTTGCTCGGCTCGTCAACCT
>JANWYX010000175.1 GCA_025055055.1 Caldilinea sp.
CTGCGCGTGCGCGTCACCAATCTTGTCACCGGCCGGCAGAAAGCCCTGATCTCGCTCCCGCTGGGCTTGGTCGAATTTGGGTTGCAATTCATCCCGCGCACCGACAGGTTCGATCCCGAAACCCTTCGACAGGCCATTCGCAATCAATTCACAGGACGTCTGCTCGACGTGCTCGACGAGGACGGAAGGGAGCGCGTTGAAATCCTGATCGAGTAAGCGCAGCGTCTTGCCCGGAAGTCAGCGGTGAGACGGGCGGTCTATACCTGAACGACTCTGCAAAGCAAAAATCTGCAAAGCAAAAACCGGCTCTTATGTCAGACTTGTTGCCGGGAGCGTCCTGCGGTACAATGGACAGCGACCTGATGCGCATGAAGGTTTCCCCGTTCGATTGAATCTATTTCCCACGCAAAGACGCGTTGTAGAAAGGAGAATCTCATGCGTACCATTCGCTTCTGGATCGTGTCACTCATTCTAATGGGGCTTGCATTGAGTGCATGCGTAGCGCCCATGCCTGCCGCGGAAGTGCCCGGCGCTCCTGCCCCGGCGGTCGGTCCCAAGACGCTCACGATCGCCTCCGGTACCGACATTGAAAATATGAATGTGCATCGGGTCACCTCTTCGCCCTCCTTCTCAGTGTTGGAGCACATCTACGAAACGCTCTTTTATATGAACCCCGAAGGAGAATTGGAGCCTTTGCTGGCGGAAAGCCTCGAACCCGGCGAAGAAGAGCACACCTTTCTCCTCAAGCTGCGCCGGGGCGTCAACTTCAGCGACGGCACGCCATTCAACGCCGAAGCGGTGAAGATGAACCTGGAGTATGTCCTGAACCCGGACAACGGCAGCGCTTTCGCCTTCCTGATCAGCCGCATTCAAGAGATCGAGGTCGTCGACGACTACACGGTCAAGCTGATCCTGGACAGCGACTTTGCGCCGCTGGCTGCGCATCTCTCGCACGGTGCACTGGCGATGGTTGCCCCCAGCGCCCTAGAGCAAGGCAACGACTTCCTCGCCAACAACGCCATCGGCACCGGCCCCTTCATGTTGGAGCGTTGGGACCGCGCCGAGTCCGTCACACTGGTGCGCAACCCGAACTACTGGGGTGAGCCGCCTGCCATCGACCGTCTGGTTTTCAAGGTCGTGCAAGAGGACGGTGCCCGCCTGGTAGAGGTCGAGGCCGGCACAGTGGACATCGCCGTGCGCGTGCCGCCTGCGGAAGCGGCGCGCGTCGACGCCAACCCCAATGTCGATGTCATCACCACGCCCGGCCTGCGCACGATCTACATCTTCTTCAACGTCACCCGCGAGCCGTTCGACGACGTGCGCGTGCGTCAGGCGATCAACTACGCCGTCGACGTCGAAGCGATCGTGAACCAGCTCTTCAACGGGGCTGCTCGTGTGAGCGATGCACCCTTTGCGCCGCCGATCTTCGGCTATAAGCCGAACCCGCCCTACGCCCGCGACCTGGAAAAGGCGCGCGCGCTGTTGGCGGAGGCCGGCGTGCCCGAAGGCACCTCTCTCGTCCTCTACCATCCCACAGGGCGTTATGTGCAGGACGCCCTGGTGGCCGATGCCGTGCGCGCCCAGCTGCGCGAGGTGGGGTTGGAGGTCGAGCTGCGCACGTTGGAGTGGCCACAGTATGTGCCCTTCGTGCGCGCGCCCGCCGGTGAGAACCAGGTGCAATTCGCCATGCTCGGCTGGTCGACGCCGACGATGGACGCCGACT